>CAVJNH010000024.1:0-29575 GCA_963651005.1 Oscillibacter sp. MSJ-31 | reverse complement strand
AGGTGCCGTCGTCCATACAATAACGGCTGTTCATGCGCAAGAGCCGTTCCAGCTCATGATAAAGATTTAATGTGTCCATATCCTTCAGTTAGATTTTGCACCCAACTATCAAGACGGCTACAGCAAGAGGCTTCAGAACAGGGGGGGGGGGGAAGAAAAGGTGCAGACACCTTTCCTTTCGCGTTCACGGGAAGCCTGAGAATGAAAACCCGCCAATCATGTAGGACTAGAATGTCCACACCGTATAGGTATGAACATCAACTAAACACATGATTGTACGGGCAAACCTCCCCTGTGACAGAGGTCTCCGCCGTAAACAGCATTCCGATTACTCTTTCTGCGGAAAAGAAATCAGTTCTCAGGCTTTTTCTTTTGTGAACGCGAAATAATAGTCAATGCTTTGTTTTTACCAATATGTCTTGGAAGCGGCCAAAACCGAATCCGGACGCAAAGGTACGAATAAATATCGAAAACGAACCATAATGGCTATGGATATGTATCGTTTTTCCATTCCTTTGACACATGGGCAGTGTCTATCATGCGGTTGAAATGGTAAAACCGGGTAGCGTTGTCGCGTTTCGTCTGTCGATGTCGTTATCGGTATTGCACTGACAGGGGTGGCTGTCGCGTCGCATTCCATGACCCATTTTTGGGGGTCTTTTTGGGGTCCCGGGTCAAACGACCATTTCCCCCGGGAAAATTCATCGTTTTTCCCGGGAGAATCGATAAATTTTCCCGGGGGAATCGATTGTTTTCCCTTAGGGTGAATGGAGATGCCCTAAAAGGGGGCTAATTTGTTCCGTCGACTACGAAGAGCACACAACAAACTACGCTATGGGAATCAACTTGCTGTCCGTATATTTTCCAAACTATATTCCTTGCTCCCAAAGACGTTTGAAGAAGTCGAGGATATAGATGCACTCTATTTCTCCCATCCTTCGGTTGATGGGGTCGAGGGAAACGATGATTTGCCGGCTTTCCGGATAGTCGGATGCAAACGCCTTGAGACCTTTCAAATGCCGGGGCAGAACCTCCTCCACCGATTTGATTTCAATGGCAACCCTTGCGTCGCCGATGACGGCATCAACCTCCTGCCCCGTATAGGCACGCCAGTAGCTCAGCTGCTCCGTGCTCTCTTGATAGGAGAGCCAGGCCCGCAGTTCCTGTATCACCAGATGCTCGAAAGCATGACCATACTCGGCAGTGCCCCTCACCAACTCCTTGCGATGCAGCAAGTGGTTGGCCACACCCACGTCGAAATAATAAAACTTCGGAGCCTGTACCAATCTGCGCTTCATCGCTTTGGTATAGGCGGGCACACGGAATCCCAGCAATGTGTCTTCGAGGATGTCGAAATAGTTGTTTACGGTATTGGCACTGACACCGCAATCTTGGGCGATGTTGTTGTTGTTGACCATCTCGCCGTCTGTCAGGGCGGCAACCTCCAAGAAGCGTTGGAAAGAGCTGAGGTTTCTCACCAAAGCCTCCTCCTTTATCTCCTCTTTCAGATAGACATCGATGTAAGCGGCCAGCCTCCGGTGCGGATTCTTTGCCAGATAATGCGGAGGCAACATTCCATAGTTGATGGCTTGCTGGAGATTGAAATCAGGAATCTCCGCACTCACGAACGGAAAGAGATACACGGGATAAGCCCGACCTCCCAAAGTGTTGTAACCCTTTCGCTTCAGTTTTCGCGCACTTGATCCACACAGGATGAACACCAGTCCTTTCTCTGCAATCAGGCGATGCACTTCGTTGAGCAGTTCCGGCACCTCGGGGATTTCATCAATGATGACAAGTGTCCCTTCTTCTTTGTCCGACAGCATCTCATACAACAAGGCCGGGCGGCGGCTAAAGCGACTTTTCAAGGAGGTGTCCAAGAGGTCGATGTAGATGTTGTCCGGGAATCTTTGACGCAGAAAAGTACTCTTTCCTGTCTGTCTGGCTCCAAACAAGAAAATGCTATCGTTCAATGCCCTGTCTATATGACATATACGCTCTATCATATCCGTTCCGTTTGATTGTTGCTATTGCGGATTTTCATAGATTATCCGCAATGCCGTTGCGGATTTTCACGGATTATCCGCAGCAAAGATACGATTATTTGTCGGATTCTGCAAATTTTAATTGCCCTATTGCGGTATTTTTACCGCAAATTTCGTACATTTGCACCAACGGTTACGTACATTTAGGATAAATCATCACGACCATGTGGAAATATTATGCTTTGTTGTCCGCCTGCTTTGCCGCATTGACGGCCATCTTCGCCAAGATAGGGGTGAAAGACATCGATTCCGACCTCGCCACGGCCATCCGCACGACGGTCATTCTGGGCATCACCTGGGGCATTGTCCTGTTGGGCAGCCACACCTGCGACGTGAGGTGCATCCCCCCGCGCACATGGGTGTTCCTCGTCCTTTCGGGCGTGGCCACCGGCCTGTCATGGCTGTTCTATTTCAGGGCCTTGCAGTCGGGCGACGTGTCGCGCGTCGCGCCTATCGACAAGCTCAGCGTGGCCATCACCATCGGCCTGTCGTTCCTGTTCCTGAAGGAGCCGGTGAGCGCGAAGGTCATCGTGGGAGCCTTGCTGATAACGGCAGGCAGCATCGTGATGCTCTACAAATAGTATCGGATATGAAACAGAGACTGTGTCTTTTACTCTTGCTGTGGTGCTGCGTCCTCGGACTGCACGCAGAGACCAACGTCGATGCCGTCCATCTGCTGACGAAGGATGACGGACTGGCGGGGGAGTCCGTGTCGCGCATCGTCATGGACGGCAGCGGTCGCGCCGTCATTGCGACGAACGACGGCATCAGCATCTACAACGGGAAGCGTTTCTTCACGTTCCGGATGCGTCGCGACGAGAATCTGTCCAATTATGTGTATGATGTCTGTGTGGACGACAACGGGAACATCTTTGCGGCAACCGCTCAGGGCGTTTTCGAGAAACAGGCAGACCAGGCCGCGTTCCGCCTCATCCTGTCGGAGTTCGGCAGGATGGAGGCCGTCGTTGCCCACGGGGGCAAACTGTATCTGGGCAATGCCAACGGCTTCTACATCTACGACGGGAAACAGGTGAGGGAAATCTCAGTCCAGTCGCTTGCCCGGGAATCACTGGGCAGCAGCGTGAGACACATCCGGGTCGGACAGGACGGCAACATCTGGTTCCTGACGCGCTACTCCCTGAACTGCTACATCCCCTCATCCGGCCAAGTGCGCACCCATCGGCTGGTGGCGGATATGCCCGGAAGGTCGGCCATGAGCCAGTTCGACCTGTTGGGAGACCACGCGTATATCGGCACCAAGAACAACGGGCTGTACGTCTACTCGTTCAAGACGGGAAAGACCCACAAGATTCCCTATATCAGCAACGTCATATCCTCGGTCAACGCCACGACGACGGGCGACATCTGCGTGAGCACCGACGGTTCCGGGGCTTTTCTGGTGGA
The DNA here is from genome assembly GCA_963651005.1 of Oscillibacter sp. MSJ-31. Classification (GTDB taxonomy): domain Bacteria; phylum Bacteroidota; class Bacteroidia; order Bacteroidales; family Bacteroidaceae; genus Prevotella. The sequence goes on along the minus strand of CAVJNH010000024.1, from coordinate 26,126 downwards.
CGGGAAGACGGGACAGCTCAAGGAGAAGTTCGACATGAAAGGGGACAAGCGGCATCGCACCCCCTGCGACGGGGTCTACTTCTATATGCGGGACGCACACGGCAACGACTGGCTGGGGTTCTACCGTTTCGGTCTGGCCCATTCCTTTCACAATGAGCGCATCTTCGAGCCCTACCGCTTCGAGTCCTTCACGACGGAAGGTCTGAACGTGCGTTCCTTCTACATCGACAGAGGAGTGAAGGTCATCGGCACCAACAACGGACTATACTACGTCGACGAGGCACGCCGTACCGTCAGACACTTCCCGGCGGAAATGCTGGGCGGAGCACACATCATCACCAAGGTGCACTACCATCAAGGGCTCTTCTACATCGCGACCTACGACGGCGGACTGAGCATCTTCGACCCGACCACGCTCACCATCCGCCCCCTCCCCCATGCGCCACAGGTGCTGTCCAACACGACCGTCATCTCCCTGGCCAGCCGCAGCAACGGAGAATTGTGGATCGGTTCAGCCGAGGGGGTCTATGTGCTGGACGGGAAGGGCCACGTGACCAAGAAGAACGGCAGCTCCGGCGGCACGGTTACCGGCCTGTATTTCGACGACAAAGACAACGGATGGGTCTGCTCGGAACAGATGGCCTATTACGATGCCCGGAAGGACGACTATGCCCCTTCCGCATTCCCCAAAGGATTTTTCAACGGACAGAAAGGCCTGGAAGCCATTCCCGGAAAGGACGGGAAGATTTACTTCTTCAAGCAGTCCAACATCTTCTACACCACACCGGACATGAAGCACTTCGGCCGGCTGAAGCTGCCCCAAGAACTGAGCGGAAAGAGCTGCTACGCCTTTCTGGACGACCGGAAGGGCACCTTCTGGTTTGCCACAGACAACGGCCTGTTCTGTTCCGACTACGGGATGCGGAATCTCGTGCATTTCGGGGCAGGAGAAGGCTTGGAGTGCCAGTTCGTGAACGTGGACGGGGTGCAGGTGGACCGGGACGGCATCGTATGGGTAGGCACCACGAACGGTCTGATGCAGCTTCATCCGCAGGCACTCTACGACTGGCTTCACCGCAGGGACTTCAACCTCAGGCTCTTCGACATCCGGGTCGGGAGCAACCTGCTGGACTTCACCCTTGAAAGCCGCGCAAACGCAGAACGGAAGATTCGTCTGCCCTGGAACGTGGTTTCGGCCAAACTGTCCCTCAAGGTGGTTCTTCTGAACTATTCCCACGCCAAAGACCGCCTATACCAGTATCGTCTGGACGACCGCGAGCCGTGGGTCACTCTCGCAGACGGCGATGAAGTGTCGCTGAGCCATCTGTTTCCGGGCAACCACCGGCTGCGACTCCGTCAGGCCGGTGTGCCCGGTTCCGAGTGCGACTTTGACATTCTGGTCTATCCCTCGTGGCTGGCCGTTCTCGAACTGGTTCTCTGCCTCGTCGCCCTGCTGCTATTGCTGTTCTGGCACAGATACCATCGGAACACCCGGGTGCTGCTGGAGGAGCGCAACGAGATAGAGGGGGCACTGATAGAGGTGGAACAGGAACGGCAACAGGCGGAACAGGCGGAGCTACAGCTCCCGAAGTACACCCGCGTGAAGATGGACGAGGCCGAGTTTGCCGAAATCGTGGGCAGGATGAATGCGTATCTTGAGAAGAACCGCAGCTACACAGACCAGAACTTCAAGATGAGCGACTTGGCCGATGCTCTGGGCCTCTCCCCGAGCAAGCTCAGCCAGGTGTTCAGCCTGTACCTCAAGGAAAACTATTACGAGTTCATCAACCAATACCGTCTGAACGAATTCAAGCGGCTGATTGCTGACGGGGAATACAAGCGGTTCACGCTGACGGCACTGAGCGAAAGGTGCGGCTTCAAGAAGTCGAACTTCTTCAGCACCTTCCGCCGGGTGGAGGGAATGACCCCCATGGAGTACCTGAAGAAGCTGAACGTGAAGCTGTGAACTGCCCCCCGACGGAGGCGGCAGACCCACGACGCGAGTGTGTCAAATTTAGACGCATTCTGCATAACTCCATGGTTTCCAACCATCTATTTCTTCTGGATTACCCGCTATTTTATTTGGCACAAGCCCATCGGCAGATGTTTGTTTCCATGGCCGGTTTCCGCTAACTTTGCAGCGCAAACCAGAATGTTTGACACCAGAAACCTGAAAACAAATGACGGAACTAACCACCCGACACCGATGTGACACCCGACTCGTGTCATCGCTCTACAACACGTATGCAGACGACCTGCGGCGCTACCTGTACTATAGCCTCCACAACATGGAGGATGCGGAAGACCTGCTACAAGACCTCTTCATCAAGGTCATGGGCATTGACCTCATCACAGAAGCATCCGCCCGTTCCCTGCTGTTCATCATGGCGAAGCGTCTGGTGATAGACTGGCAGAGACACCGCGCCTTTGTCCGTCAGCAGGAAGCAAGTCTTCCGACAAACTGGATTTACATGGACGAGGACTCCGTCGCAAGGCGTGTGGAGGCGGCTGACCTGCTGTCCTTCGAGCGGCATTGCCTGTCCCGTCTGCCTGCCAAGCGTGCCCGGGTCTACCAGATGTACCGGCATGAAGAACTGACCGCCGACGAAATCGCCATCAGACTGCATTTGAGCAAACGGACGGTGGAGTGTCAAATCTATTTGTCGACAAAGGACATCAAATCCCGCATGAAACACATTATATAATAAACGGTATATGAAGAAAACAACCACCCTACTCCTTATGCTCCTGATGTCTGTGGGCATCTATGCACGGCACTTCGTGCATCCGGGCATCCTGCACACGAAAGATGACCTGACGCGCATCCGCAGGCTGGTGACGCAGGGGACGATGCCTTCCATGGGTTCATACGACATCCTGAAAGCCGACCGCAAGTCGCAGGCCGGCTATCGGATACAAGGGCCTTTCCGGGTCATCGCCCGCGCCGGGACATACGGCTACACCAAGACACCCTGTGAAGAGGATTTCAATGCAGCGTACTACAATGCCTTGATGTGGAACATCACGGGGAATGCCGGACACGCCGACAAGGCCATGGAAATCATCAGAGCCTATGCCCGGACCACCGGGAAAATCGAAGGGCCAGACGACCCGCTCTGTGCAGGTCTTCAGGGCTTTATCTTTGTGAACGCCGCCGAACTGATGCGCTACACTTATCCTTCGGAGCAATATCCCAACGGTTGGCAAGCGGAAGACACGCGACAGGTGAGCCTCCTTCTGAGAGACGTTTTCCATCCCGTGCTGGACACGTTTGTCCATTCCAAGCCCTATGCCAACGGCAACTGGGGACAGAGCGTCTACAAAATGCTGATGGCGACGGGCGTGTTTCTGGATGACGAAGGAATGTTTGAACAGGCACTGCAACTGTTTGACCACGGCAACGACAACGGTGCCCTCCCCCACTACATCGCGGAAACGGGACAATTGCAGGAAAGCGGACGGGACCAGGCACACACCATGCTGGGCATCGGATGCCTTTCCGAAATGGCAGAAGTGGCATGGAAGCAGGGCATTGACCTTTATGCCGCCTATGGCAACCGCATCATGAAGGGAATGGAGTATCTCTCCATGTACAATCTCGGCTACGATGTGCCTTTCCGGACCTGGACAGACAAGACCGGGAGATACAACAACTGGACCACGCCGGGAGAGCGTTCACGCGGAGCGTTCAGGGCGGTGTTCGAGCTGGCCTACAACCATTATGTTTACCGCCGCCATCTGGCGATGCCCTACACGGAAAAGGTGTTGGGACAGATCCGTCCGGAAGGGCAAGGATTCACGTGCGACAACCCCGGGTTCGGCACGCTGCTCTTCTACTTGGGACCGGGAAACGAGACACCGGATCCGGGGCAGATCGGCGAGTGTCCGGTACAAGCATGGAAGGGTTGGGAAACGCCCGCGTTGGGCTGGCGGGCCAACCGGGGCAGCTATGAATTCTGCCTGCCGTCCTTGTCCATGAGCAAGGCCGTGGACTATGATGCCGGGAAATATCCGTTGATTGCCGTGAAGGTGAGCAAGATGCCCAAGAAGCGCAACAGGAACTGGTTCCGCCTGTGTTGCAGCGTGAACAGTGCACCGGAATATTGGACTTTCAGTGAGCGCACCGCCAAGCGGTCGGGACGTGACACCTACATTTTCGACACGGCAGCATCCCGCTCCAACAACGGCACCCTCTTCCCCCGACACAGGCAGAACGTGACGCTCATCCTTGACTTCGGAAAGACAGGGACGGAGGGTGTCGTCATAGACTGGATTAAATCCGTGTCACAACTGGATGACATGAAACACATATCAGACAAATAACCACATTATACTACTAATTATGCAAAGAAAAACCATTTTTCAAACCCATGGCGGACTGTGCGTTATCGCAACAGCATCCGTCCTGTCGACGGCAGTCCTGCCTTCTTTTGCCGACAGCCGTCTTTCTGTGCAGAACGTGCAACAGGCAGCGAAAGTAAAGGGGCAAGTAACGGACGTGAACGGAGAACCCATCATCGGAGCTACCGTCACCCTGAAAGGAACCGACCAGCGGACAGTGACCGATCTGGACGGAAAGTATGAGCTTCCCAATGCGTCGAAGGGGGTCGTTGTCGTCTCCTCCGTAGGCTACAAGACGGCAGAGCGGGCAGTGTCGGCAAACCGGTTCAACACCATCACGCTCGAAGAGACCAATGACCTGCTCAACGAGGTCGTTGTGGTCGGCTATGGTGCGGTAAGGAAGTCTGACCTGACCGGTGCAGTGGCTTCCGTATCGACCAAGGAGCTGATGGCCACCGGACTGGCGAGTGCTGCCGGTGCGATGCAAGGAGCCGTGTCCGGTGTCAACATCCAGCGTTCGTCGGGCAAGCCCGGCAGTTCCTACAACATTCTGATCCGCGGCCTCAACACCGTCAACGGTTCCACGTCTCCACTGATTGTAATCGACGGTGTGCCGGGAGCCCAGTTGGAGAACATCAACCCCGACGACATTGAGAAGATTGACATTCTGAAGGATGCGTCTTCTACGGCCATTTACGGTTCCAGAGCCACCAACGGTGTCGTCATCGTCACCACAAAGAAGGGCACGAACGGTGCGCCTCAGGTCAGTTACAGCGGTTCGGTCGGCTTCAAGGACTATTGGTACAAGCCGGACATGATGAACGGCGAACAATATGTGAGGCTCGCCCGAGAGTATGGCCGTGCCACCAAGGGAAATGGAGAATATGTGGATGACAGTGCCATCTTCTCTGCTTCGGAATTGAAGGCCATAGAGACGGGAACTTACACGGACTGGTTTGACGAAATGACATCCACGGGACTGATCACCAGCCATTCCCTGTCAGTCACCGGCGGCACGGACAAGGTGAAGTATGCCACGTCTGCCGGCTTCTACAATGAGGACGGCACGCTGGACCCGCAGTTCTACAGGCGATATAATGTGCGGGCTGCAGTGGATGTCCTGCCCAACAAATACGTGAAGCTCGGCGCAAGCCTTTATGCCACACACAGCGACCAGGAGACGGGCAATGAGGACGGACTGCAGACCATTCTCCGCCTGCGCCCCACCTACGGAAGGTACAACTATGTGACCGGAGAGGAAGAGCTCAAGTACGGCAGCGGACAGTGGAATCCTTACGTGACACAGAAGAACCAGTCCTGGAGATACAAGAAATATGATGTGCTGGCCAATGCCTATCTGGAAATCGACCCCATCGAGAACCTGTCCCTGCGCACCACATTCTCTCCGGACATCCAGTTCGTGGACTACGGCATGTGGGCAGACAAGTACACCAAGCGCATGCAAGGCAGCACCAACATGGCCTGGAACCAGAAGACCACGACGACCAACTGGGTGTGGGACAATCTGGCAAATTACAAGTTTGACATCGGCAAAGACCACCATTTTGACGTGACTGGCGTATTCTCCATGACCAAGTACGTGAGCGACAATCTGTACGGAACGGCACGCACCTTCTCCTTCGATTCCCATTGGTACGCCCTGCAGAACGGCTCCGCCAACGTCTCACTCTCTTCCGGCTACACCCAGACTTCCCTGATGTCCTACCTCGGCCGCGTGAACTACAACTACCAGGGGAAGTATCTGGCCACGGCAAGTTATCGTAGGGACGGTTCCTCCAAATTGGCCGAGGGCAACAAGTGGGGCGGCTTCTTTGCTGCGGCTCTGGCATGGCGCATTTCCGAAGAATCGTTCATGAAACAGGTGGAATGGGTTGACAATCTGAAACTTCGTGTAAGCATGGGACAGTCGGGCAATGACAACGTATCGGCCTACCAGACCCAAGGTCAAATCAGCGGAGCGCAATACTATACGTTCGGCACTACGGATGTGATCGGCAATGTCCCCAACAATCTCCGCAATATGGATTTGGGATGGGAGCGGACTACAGAATACAACCTCGGTCTTGACTTTGCCTTCCTGCGCAGCAGAATCAGTGGTACCATTGAATTCTACAACCGTGAGACCAACGATTTGATTATGAACAAGACCGTACCTATCACTTCGGGCTACAGCTCGGTAAAGGCCAACGTCGGTTCGGTCCGCAACCGTGGTATCGAAATCACCTTGAATACCGTCAACATTGAGAACAAGAACTTCCGTTGGTCGACCTCTTTCAACATTGCCCACAACAAGAACGAAATTACGGATTTGCAGTACAAGGAAGACTTGAGCTCCCGCGGCAAGTCCTTGGAAGGGATGCAGGGAGACTATGCAAACCTCTGGATTATCGGCCAGCCGATAGACATCAACTACAATCTCATCACCATCGGGGTGTGGCAGACGGACGAGGCGGAAGAAGCGGCAAAGTACGGCTGTAAGCCCGGCCAGTACAAGGTGCTTGACTTGAACGGCGACGGCGCAATCAATGATGCTGACCGCGTGATTGACGGCAAGCGCACCCCTTCGCTGACAGGCGGCATGACCAACAATTTCGTCTACAAGAATTTCGACCTCTCGATAGGTTCGGCCTTCCAGACGGGAGCCAGGTTGAGAAACCAGTTCCTGGTAAGCTACTGTCTGGAAAACAACAACATGAACCTGAACAATCTGAACCGTAACTACTGGACTCCGGAGAACCCCACCAACGAATGGGCGCAGCCGGGCAATATGGGAACCTACCGCGGCAAGGCCGGCCCCTGGGGAAACCAGAAGTCTGAAGTGTCCCACACCATGTCGTCTTCCGACTTCTTCCGCATCACCCAGATTACGTTGGGTTACACGTTCCCCAAGAAATGGTTGGGCGGAACATTCCTGTCCAACGTCCGTTGCTATGCGATGCTGCAGAATCCGTTCTTGCTGACAGCAGATTTCGTATACTACCCGGAACAGTTGACCCAGAACGTGTCCGGCACGGACTTTATGACCACCAACATGATTTTCGGTGTCAACGTGGCTTTCTGACAAAAACATCAATTTAACCTACAAAGAAAAATGAAAACGAAGAATATCATTATACAAGGATTGATCGTGGCAAGTGCGACATCCTTGACCGCTTGTTCCGATTTCCTGGAAGAGAAGAACTGGTCCAGTCAGTCGGCGGAGGAGTATTATGAAACAGCTACCGGTTTCGAGTCGTTGGTAAACGGTGCGTATGCCACGCTGAAGACGGTCTACAACAACCTGAATTATTTCCAGTTGACCCAGTTGGGAACGGATCTTGGTACGCAGAACAACGGCACGACCACTTCCGACCTGAACCAGTATGTGGTGACTTACACGTCGGACAATGCTGCCGTATATAACCAATGGAAGAATCTCTACACTTCACTGAAGAACGTGAATGCGGTCATAGACCGTTCAGAAGCGGTGAAGACGCTGGAGCAGGATAAGTTCAACGGCATGAAACCGGAACTCATCAAACAGCATGTGGCCGAAGCAAAATTCCTGCGCGCCCTGTATCTCTTTGAGATTGTCAAAAACTGGGGACAGGCACCGCTCGTGCTCCACGAGCCGACTTCCGCTTCCACCACAGGCGAACTGAACAGTGCATCGGAGTTCTACGAACAGATATTGAGCGACCTGTCGGACGTGTTGGCATCGGACTTGCCGGAAAAACAGCCTGCTTCCGAATTCGGCCGTGTCTCCAAGGCGGCGGCCAAGCATCTCCGCGCCTTGGTGTACCTCACCCGCGGTTATCAAAGCTATGGGCAGTCCTCCGATTTCCAGAACGCCTATGCCGATGCGGTGGATGTCATCACCAAGTCCGGCCACAAATTGCTGGATGACTATGCCATGGTGCATCGCCAAGACAACGAAGCCAATGACGAAGTGGTGTTCGCCGTCCATTTCCACAACAGCAACAATTACATGAATAACCTTTCCACGGAGTATTGGCTGTTTTCCTATCGTGAAGGTTGGGAAGGCTTGGGCAAGAGCAATTTCTATGGCAATGACTACGCCAGTGTCATGCCGACGAAATATGCGTACCTGTTGTTTGACTGGAAAAAGGACCACCGCACCGAGGTGACATTCATGAGTCCCTACAACGGCAACCCTTCCACCTCCGTGGATGGAAGAACCCTGGGCAGGAACGCATTCATGAACACAGACCAGTTGGAAAAATCGGCAGACCTGTTGGCTGATACGGTCATCTACTTCCCTGTGCCAGGAGAGACCGGGTTCAGAACGTATTCGGCAGCAGAACAGAAAGCGGCCAACACGAGTTCTCCCATGAAGTTTATCTACAATTATCCTGCCGGGAACTATGCGGACTGTACCAATGAGGACTATTATATCACGGGAATGCAGGGCAACAGTTCAACAACGCGGGCCTGGCTTCCCGTCTACAAGTTCAAGGATGCCGGCATCAAATACAACGAGGGAAGTGCCGGAGTATTGAACGGTTCTCGCGACATCGTGCTGTTCCGCTTGGCAGAGACCTATCTGATAGCCGCCGAGGCCGCCGTCAAGAACAACGACAACGCCAACGCCTTGAAGTACATCAATGCGGTTCGTCAGCGTGCCATAAACGGGGCTTCCGAGTCGGGGCTTTCCCTGTATTCCGGAACGGTCACCATTGACAATATCCTGGATGAGCGCGCATTGGAACTGTTCGGTGAGGCACCTCGCTGGAACGATTTGACAAGAACGGGCAAATTGGCAGAGCGTGTGTTGAAATACAACTGGGACGTGACCCACATATCCGGTGGTCTGATACAAACTCAACTCAGCCAGACCACGGAATCCAAGTACAGTCTCCGTCCGATACCACGAAACTGGTTGAGCACCCTGTCCAACGGCCAAGACCTGGGCAACAATCCGGGATGGGAATGAAAATTCGGCGAAAAAATGGAATGTGTGTTTTGCAAAATGGACTTTCCGGGACAATCCATTCATCAATAATGTGAAAAAGAGGGGAAGGGTACGGAAACTTTTCGCTGCCAAAGCCCTGCGGTTTCGAGTTTTTTCCCTACCTTTGTAGGCAGATTTCAAAATCAACACACATAACAAACATTGAAGAATATGGTAAACTACAAAGAGCTCGGCCTCGTAAACACCCGTGAGATGTTTAAGCGCGCCATTGCTGGCGGTTATGCAATCCCAGCATTCAATTTCAACACTATGGAGCAGATGCAGGCCATCGTGATGGCTGCTGTTGAGACAAAGTCTCCCGTTATCATGCAGGTGTCCAAGGGCGCACGCAACTATGCCAACGGCACGATCCTCCGCAACCTGGCAAAGGGTGCCGTGGAGTACGCCAAGGAACTGGGATGCAAGCACCCCGAAATCGTGTTGCATCTGGACCACGGAGACACCTTCGAGCTGTGCAAGGACTGCATCGACAACGGTTTCTCGTCCGTGATGATCGATGGTTCGTCGCTGCCCTATGAAGAGAACGTGGCACTGACCAAGAAAGTGGTGGAATACGCCCACCAGTTCGACGTGACCGTCGAGGCTGAACTGGGTGTGCTCGCCGGTGTCGAGGACGACGTGGTGGCCGCCGAGTCACACTACACCAAGCCGGAAGAGGTAGTGGACTTTGCCACGCGCACCGGATGCGACTCGCTCGCCATCTCCATCGGCACTTCACACGGTGCCCACAAGTTCACACCGGAGCAGTGCACCCTCGTGAACGGCGTGCTCGTGCCGCCGCCCCTCGCATTCGACGTGCTGGCCGAGGTGGAGAAGAAGCTCCCCGGATTCCCCATCGTGCTCCACGGCTCGTCGTCCGTGCCCATGGAGGAGGTCAACACCATCAACAAGTACGGCGGACACCTCGAAGCCGCTATCGGTATTCCCGAGGAGCAGCTCCGCAAGGCTGCGAAGTCGGCTGTATGCAAGATCAACATCGACTCTGACTCCCGTCTGGCCATGACGGCAGCTATCCGCAAGCATCTGGCCGAGCATCCCGGAGACTTCGACCCGCGCCAGTACCTGAAGCCTGCACGCGAGAACATGAAGAAGATGTACATCCACAAGATCGTGAACGTGCTCGGGTCTGACGGCAAGCTGGCTCAGCTCGACTGATCCGTTCGCCGCTTTCCGACGAAACCATAGAAAAAAACCACTCTGCCTGTCTCACCGACGGCGGAGTGGTTTGCTTTTACTTGGTTTTAGAATAGGATATTGAATTGTTTTTGAGAGTGTCCTATACGATTCCCTGAGCCATCATGGCGTTGGCGACCTTCATGAAGCCGGCCACATTGGCTCCCTTCACATAGTCGATGTAGCCGTCGGCCTGTCGGCCATACTTGACGCACTGCTCGTGGATGTTCGACATGATGTGGTGGAGCTTCTCGTCGACCTCGGCTTCGCTCCAGCCCAAGCGCATGGAATTCTGCGTCATCTCCAGACCGGACGTAGCCACACCGCCGGCGTTGACCGCCTTGCCGGGGGCAAAGAGCTGATGGGCGGCAATGAACTTCTCGGCGGCTTCGGCCGTGCAGCCCATGTTCGACACTTCGGCTACGCACAGCGGCTTGTAGGCGAGTATCTGGTCGGCATCCGCTCCGTTGAGTTCGTTCTGGGTGGCGCAGGGCAGGTAGATGTCGGCCTTGCGTTCCCAGGGCTTCTTGCCGGCGAAGAACTCGGAGCCGGGAAACTCTTCGGCGTAGGGCGAACAGATGTCGTTGCCGGAGGCACGAAGTTCCAACAGATAGTCTATCTTCTCGGCATCAAGGCCGGCAGGGTCGTAGATATAGCCGTCGGGGCCGCTGATGGTGATGACCTTCGCACCCAGTTCGGTGGCCTTCTTGGCTGCGCCCCAGGCCACATTGCCGAAGCCCGAGATGGCCACCGTCTTGCCTTGGATGTCCAGGCCATGGGTCTGCATCATCTGACGGACAAAGTAGAGGGCACCATAGCCCGTAGCTTCCGGACGGATTCTGGAACCGCCCCATTCAATGCCCTTGCCTGTGAGCACGCCCTGGAACTGGTGGGTCAGCTTCTTGTACTGGCCGAAGAGATAGCCGATTTCGCGGGCTCCCACACCGATGTCGCCGGCAGGAACATCCTCGTCGGGACCGATGTGGCGGTACAGCTCGGTCATGAAAGCCTGGCAGAAACGCATCACCTCGTTGTCGCTGCGTCCGCGGATGGAGAAGTCGGAACCGCCCTTGCCACCGCCCATAGGCAACGTGGTCAGTGCGTTCTTGAACGTCTGCTCGAACCCGAGGAACTTCAGGATGCTGAGGTTGACGGAGGGATGGAAGCGCAGGCCGCCCTTGTACGGGCCGATGGCGCTGTTGTACTGCACACGATAACCGATGTTGACATGAACCTCGCCCTTGTCGTCGGTCCAGGGCACGCGGAAAGTAATGATCCGCTCGGGCTCCACCAGACGCTCTATGAGCTTGGCACGCTCAAATTCGGGATGCTGGTTGTAGACATCCTCAATGGAAACCAACACTTCACGGACTGCCTGCAGATACTCGGCCTCACCCGGATGCTTACGCTCCAGGTCTTGCATGATTTTCTCTACGTTCATAGTTTCTTGGTTTTATCTGTTAATAACTCTATTTTCTTTCAATGTGTCACTTGAACACTGCAAATATAGGCATCTTTCAGAAAACGACCAAAAGAAAATCGATTTATTTTGCCGAGAAGGCTTACATTTTGTTAATTTTATACTTTTCCGTCCGCTGTGCACGTTCCCAAGCCGCGCCCTGTCAGAACAGCAGGGCTATCAGGGGAATGGTAAAGATGGAGGCAACGGTAGTGACAAACGTCATCTCGGTCATCAGCGAGGGATTGCGCCCATACTTCATGCAGAACATCGTGCCGAACGAGGCTACCGGCATGGCAATGACCACCGTATTGATGTTGTTGACCACATCGCTCACGCCGCACGCCTTGAAGCAGTAATACACCGACAGCGGAACGACGGCCAGGCGCAGGAAAGAAGCCACATAGACCTTCGGACTGCCCACAATCTCCTTCAACGGCAAGCGTGCCATGGAGGATCCGATAATCATCAGTGACGCAGGCACCGTGACATTGCCGACCATGGTGACGGGACGGGACACGAAGTCGGGGGTGTGCAGGCCGAAAACCACAATCAGGGCAGCGACAAAGGCGGCTATCATCGAAGGGGACAGCAGCAGCTTGGGATTAATGCTCTTGAGACCGTATTCGCCCTTCACAAGCATCACTCCGGCGGTGAAGATGAAAAACGTATTGGGCATGTTCAGCAGTGCAGCATAGAAAACGGCGGTCGGGCCGAAGATGGATGCGACAATGGGATAGCCGATGAACCCTACGTTGGCAAACATCAGGGCAAAGCCTATCATGCCCCGGTCATCGCGATTGCTGGTGACCAGTCGCGGAACGCCGAAACCAAACACCAACAGCAGCACATAGGTCAGGAATCCGACACCGAGCAACGGCAGGATGAGGGAACGGTCGGGGAGTTCGCTCCCCATGACCGACGACAGGATCAGCGCAGGGCACGTGACATCAATCACGATGGACGAGAGCTGGCGGTCGAACGCTTCACACATGTAGCCAAGCCTGCACAGGGCGTAACCCAATACGACCATGAGGAACAGGACGGCCATCACTTCTACATTTTCCATAGTCTTTTTTTTATTTGTTATCGAATACAATGGGAAAAACGGCAAATAGAAATCCCGCTCACTGGCAGCAAGCGGGATTGCACTATTTGTATCAACCGATGATTATTCAGCCTTTGCCTCTTCTGCAACAGGAGCTTCCTCGGCAGCGGGAGCTTCAGCAGTGGAAGCCTCGGCTACGGGAGCTTCAGCAACAGCCTCCTCAGCGGCAGGAGCCTCTGTCTTGGCGGCAGTAGACTTGCGCGAGCGACGGGTGCGCTTGGTTTCCGTCTTGACGGTCTTGGCCATGTTCTCGTCGAAGTCGACCAACTCGATGAAAGCCACCGAAGCAGCATCGCCCTGACGGGTGCCGAGCTTGATGATACGGGTGTAGCCTCCCGGACGGTCGGCAACCTTCTCGGCCACGACACCGAAGAGCTCCTTCAGAGCCTCCTTGTTCTGCAGGTAGCTGAACACTACACGGCGGGAGTTGGTGGAATCGTCCTTTGAGCGCGTAATCAGTGGCTCAACATACTTCTTGAGGGCCTTTGCCTTGGCGAGAGTCGTAGTGATTCTTTTGTGCATGATCAGCGAAATGGCCATGTTGGCAAGCATGGCAGCGCGGTGGTCTGCAGTACGGCTCAGATGATTGAATTTCTTATTGTGTCTCATTTTTCGTTTTTGTTCTTAGTGGACGGCGGAGCAACCAGATTACTCCTTGTCCAGTTTATACTTTGAAATATCGGTTCCAAACGACAGATTCAGACTCTCGAGCAAATCATCAAGCTCAGTGAGCGATTTCTTACCGAAGTTACGGAATTTGAGCAGGTCGGTCTTGTTGTACTGCACCAAATCGCCGAGTGTCTCGACATCGGCGGCCTTCAGACAGTTCAGGGCACGAACCGAGAGGTTCATGTCCACCAGCTTCGTCTTCAGCAACTGGCGCATGTGCAACACTTCCTCATCAAACTCCTGGTTGCCTTCAACCTCATTGTTCTCCAAGGTAATCTTCTCGTCAGAGAAAAGCATGAAGTGGTAAATCAGTATCTTGGCAGCCTCCTTCAACGCATCCTTCGGATGGATGGAACCGTCCGTCGTAACCTCAAGCACCAGCTTGTCATAGTCGGTCTTCTGCTCGACACGATATGGCTCGACGGAATACTTCACGTTACGGATCGGGGTGTAGATGGAATCAATTGCCAGCACATTGACGTCGGTGCAGAACTCGCGGTTTTCGTCCGCGGGAACATAGCCACGACCCTTGTTGATGGTAAGATCCATCTGCATCGAAGCTTTGGAATCCAAATGACAAATCACCAAATCGGGATTTAACACTTCAAATCCAGTCAGATACTTACCTATATCTCCAGCTTTGAACTCGGTAGAATTCTCAACCGTGATAGATACCTTCTCGTTCTCGAATTCTTCCACTATTTGCTTGAATCTTACTTGTTTCAGATTCAGGATAATGTTGGTCACATCTTCCTTTACACCAGGTACTGATGAGAACTCATGCTCAACACCGGCCAAACGGACGGTATTGATGGCATAACCCTCAAGCGATGAAAGAAGAATGCGGCGCAAGGCGTTTCCGATGGTCACGCCAAAGCCCGGCTCAAGAGGACGAAATTCGAACTTGCCGAACTTGTCGTTGGCCTCCAACATTACAACTTTATCAGGTTTTTGAAATGCTAATATCGCCATTAATTCAATGATTTATTTAGAGTACAACTCAACGATTAACTGCTCCTTGATATTCTCGGGAATGTCGGCACGCTCAGGAACGTGGAGATACTTTCCACTCTTGGTCTGCTCATCCCACTCTATCCAAGGATACTTGCTGTGGTTGAAGCCTGCAAGGGCAGCATCGATAACCTCAAGGGACTTGGCCTTCTCACGAACACCAACCGTCTGGCCGGGCTTCACGCTGTAGGAGGGAATGTTCACAACCTGACCGTCAACGACGATGTGCTTGTGACCCACCAACTGGCGGGCGGCTGCACGCGTGGGGGCAATACCCAAACGGAACACTACGTTGTCAAGGCGGCTCTCCAACTGCTGCAGCAACACCTCACCGGTGATACCGTCAGCCTTGGCCGACTTCTCGAACAAATTACGGAACTGGCGCTCAAGAACACCATAGGTGTACTTGGCCTTCTGCTTCTCTGCCAACATGACAGCATACTCCGACTGCTTGCGGCGGCGGTTGTTGCCATGCTGTCCCGGAGGGAAGTTCCTGCGGGACAAAACTTTGTCTGCGCCGAAAATGGGTTCACCAAAACGACGGGCAATTTTTGATTTCGGTCCAATATATCTTGCCATAATCTAAATAGATGTCTAAATATAATAAATAAATGTTCCTGTCAATTATACGCGGCGACGCTTCGGAGGACGGCAACCGTTGTGCGGCAGCGGAGTGGCATCGATAATCTCGATAACCTCAATGCCTGCGCCATGCACGGCACGGATGGCCGACTCACGTCCATTGCCCGGACCCTTTACATAGGCCTTCACCTTACGGAGACCCAAGTCAAAAGCGACCTTCGCGCAATCCTCTGCGGCCATCTGGGCGGCATAGGGCGTGTTCTTCTTGGAACCGCGGAATCCCATCTTACCGGCGGAAGACCAGGAGATAACCTGTCCCTCGTCATTGGCCAACGATACAATAATGTTGTTGAAAGAACTGTGTACGTGAAGCTGGCCAAGGGCGTTTACCTTCACGTTTCTCTTCCTTGAAGTGACTGTTTTCTTTGCCATAATTCTTAATTCTTAACTGTTACTGATTGGTGGGAATTGTGAATTACTTCGTGGCCTTCTTCTTGTTAGCAACGGTCTTCTTCTTGCCCTTACGGGTGCGTGCGTTGTTCTTGGTGCTCTGACCACGAACAGGAAGACCGTGGCGATGACGGATGCCACGATAGCAACCAATATCCATCAGTCGCTTGATATTCAACTGGATCTCACTGCGGAGATCACCTTCCACTTTGAATTCAGCACCGATAATCTCACGGATCTTGGCTGCCTGGTCGTCACTCCATTCACTGACTTTCAGGTCGCGGCTCACACCGGCCTTGTCCAAAATCTTTGCTGAACTACTTCGACCTATACCATAGATATAGGTCAATGCGATTTCGCCACGCTTCTCTTGGGGCAAATCTACTCCAACAATTCTAATTGCCATTGTTTACTAAAAATAAAAAATTAAAATTCGAATTTCTGCCAAAAAGCATGCAAAGGTACACAAAATCCATGAAATCCCGTGTATCTTTATGCTTATTTAACATTAACCCTGACGCATCTTGTACTTCGGGTTCTTCTTGTTGATAACGAACAGACGCCCCTTGCGACGGACTATCTTGCAGTCGGGGGTGCGCTTCTTCAATGATGTTCTTGTCTTCATTATTATGGTCTCCTTATTTATTTGTATCTAAATACAATTCGTCCTTTGGTCAGATCGTAGGGGCTCATCTCTACCTTCACCTTGTCGCCGGGCAGAATCTTGATGTAATGCATACGCATCTTCCCGGAAATGTGGGCGATGATGGGCACGCCATTCGCCAACTCCACCCGGAACATGGCGTTGGACAACGCCTCCACAATCGTACCGTCTTGCTCTATTGCACCTTGTTTTGCCATTCTAATATAGTTTTCCTTCTATTGATTCCACTTCTTCAAACGAGGACAACACCTCAGCCTTTCCCTTTCGCACGGCCACAGTATGCTCGAAATGAGCTGCCGGCTTCCCGTCTCGTGTCCGAATGGTCCACCGGTCCGTGTCAAGCCAGATGTCACGCTTGCCCATCGTTATCATGGGTTCTATCGCGATACACATACTGGCCTTCAAGAGGATGCCGTTCCCTCGGTGTCCGTAGTTGGGGACTGCCGGGTCTTCATGCATCTCGCGGCCAATGCCGTGTCCGGTCAGTTCGCGGACGACACCATAGCCCTGTGCCTCACAATGTTCCTGCACTGCACTGCTGATGTCTCCCAGATGCCGACCCGCTACGGCGCAGCCGATGCCTTTGTACAATGCCTCCTTGGTTGTACGAAGCAAGGTCTTCACCTCGTCGCTCACCTCCCCTACGCAGAAAGTATAGCAGGAGTCGCCGCAGAAGCCGTTCAACAATGTGCCGCAGTCAATGGAAATGATGTCTCCATCTTTCAGCACGGTCTGTGCGTTGGGTACTCCATGCACGACCACATCGTTGACCGATGTACAAATGCTGGCGGGAAACGGCCCTCCATATGGATTGGGAAACCCCTTGAATGTCGGAACTGCCCCATGGTCACGAATGAATTCGTCTGCCATGCTGTCCAACTGAAGGGTCGTTACGCCAGGCTTGATATGTTTTGCAAGATGTCCGAGCGTTCTGCCGACAAGTCGGTTCGCCTCGCGCATCAAGTCAATCTCGTCCTCTGTTTTCAGAAATATCTTCATACAGATCAATACGCAGTTACGCCGCCGCGACCGCGAATACGTCCCGAACTCAACAGTCCGTCGTAGTGTTTCATCAGCAGGTGACTCTCAATCTGCTGGAGCGTGTCAATCACGACACCAACAAGAATCAGCAACGATGTTCCACCAAAGAACTGGGAGAAGGAATCCTGTACGTTGAGCAGTCCTGCCAAGGCTGGCATGACAGCAATGAAAGCAATAAACAACGAACCGGGGAAGGTGATACGCGACATCACCGTGTCAATGTAGTCTGCCGTCGGTTTTCCCGGTTTGATGCCGGGGATGAACCCGTTGTTACGCTTCATGTCCTCTGCCATCTGGGTAGGATTCAGCGTGATAGCCGTGTAGAAATAGGTAAACGCAATGATGAGGGCAGCGAAGATGATGTTGTACGTCCAGCTGTTATGGTTCAACAACGAACGGACAAACCAACTTGCATTCTCAGGAGCTGCATACTGCACAAAAGCCAAAGGAATGAACATCAATGCCTGAGCAAAGATAATCGGCATCACATTGGCTGCAAACAACTTCAAGGGGATGTACTGGCGTGCACCACCC
Source organism: Oscillibacter sp. MSJ-31 (assembly GCA_963651005.1). Taxonomy (GTDB): domain Bacteria; phylum Bacteroidota; class Bacteroidia; order Bacteroidales; family Bacteroidaceae; genus Prevotella. The sequence continues at coordinate 8,101 of CAVJNH010000024.1, read as the reverse complement.
ACCTGGCTGTTGCCCACAAGACGCTTGGCGTACTGTACGGGAATCTTGCGGACACCCTGTACCAGAATAATCGATGCGCAAACCACTGCATAGAGAATCAATATCTCGACCAGGAACATCACGAGACCACCGCTGGTGATGGCGGTAAAACGAGAACCTACCTCCTGGATGAATGCCTGGGGCAGGCGCGCGATAATACCGATCATGATGATGAGCGAGATGCCGTTTCCTATTCCTTTATCTGTAATGCGCTCACCCAACCAAAGGATGAACATACTTCCAGCTGCGAGAATAATACAAGCGGGGATGGAGAACACCGTCCAGCTGATTCCCGATGCCAAAGCTTGACCGGCCTGCATCTTCAGGTTAATGAGGTAACTCGGTGCCTGAAACAGCAGGATACCCACCGTCAGATACCGAGTATAAGTCATTATCTTTTTGCGGCCGCTCTCGCCTTCACGCTGCATCTTCTGGAAATAAGGTACAGCGACAGCAAGAAGCTGCATAACGATAGAAGCAGAGATGTAAGGCATGATTCCGAGCGCGAAAATGGACGCGTTGGAAAATGCACCACCGGAGAACATATCCAAAAGGGACATCAGACCACCTTGAGTTTGCGACTGCAACTTGTCGAGCATACTGGGATTGATACCCGGCAGCACCACAAACGAACCGAAACGGTATATTGCTACAAAAAGGAAGGTAATCAGGATGCGCTGGCGCAAATCCTCGATCTTCCAAATGTTCTTCAGTGTCTCTATAAACTTCTTCATCTTGCTTAGATAATTGTTGCGTTACCACCAGCTGCCTTGATTGCTTCTTCGGCAGTCTTCGAGAATGCGTTGGCCTCTACGTCAACCTTTGCCTTCAGCTCGCCGTTGCCAAGAATCTTAATCAGTTCCTTGCCATTGGTCAGACCTGCCGAAACAAGCTCTGCCACACCAATCTTGGCATAGCCGTGCTTCTCTGCAAGTTTCTGGAGCGTGGAAAGATTCACGGCGAGGTACTCCTTGTGGTTGATGTTCTTGAAACCAGCCTTGGGAATACGACGCTGAAGGGGCATCTGACCACCTTCGAAGCCGATCTTTCTCTTATAACCGGAACGGGCCTTTGCACCCTTGTGGCCACGTGTGGACGTGCCACCAAGACCGGAACCCGGACCACGGCCAATCCGACGGCGCGAATGGGTCGATCCTTCAATGGGTTTTAAAGTATGAAGTTTCATATTCAAATCTGTTTAAAATGATTATTAACCGATAACAGTCACTAAGTGATGGACTTTACGTACCATACCGCGGATGACAGGGGTATCCTCCACCTCAACGACCTGAGAAATCTTGTGAAGGCCCAGAGCCTGAAGCGTACGCTTCTGATCCACAGGATAACCGATTTTGCTTTTAATCTGCTTAATCTTCATTGTTGCCATAGTAATACCTCCTTATTATCCTCTAAATACTTTTTCCATACTGATACCACGGGTACCGGCAATGGTATAGGCATCGCGGATCTGACTCAGAGCAACGATGGTTGCCTTCACCAAGTTGTGGGGGTTGGAAGACCCCTTGGACTTGGCCAGTACATCCTTGATACCGACACTCTCCAGCACGGCACGCATTGCACCGCCGGCCACAAGACCCGTACCGGCTGCGGCAGGCTTCAGGAAAACCTGTGCACCACCGAAGCGTGCCTCCATCTCGTGAGGAATGGTTCCCTTGAGCACAGGAACCTTGACCAGATTTTTCTTGGCGGCCTCTGCACCCTTGGCGATTGCCGCAGTGACTTCACCGGCCTTGCCAAGTCCCCAACCAATCACGCCATTGCCGTCACCGACAACCACGATGGCTGCGAACGTAAAGGTGCGACCTCCCTTTGTTACTTTGGTAACACGGTTGATGGCAACCAGTCTGTCTTTCAACTCAACGTCACTATTTACTTTAACTCTATTTATTGCCATAATCGTTTAGAAATTAAGTCCACCTTTACGAGCTGCATCAGCCAGAGACTTTACCCGGCCATGATAGAGGTAACCGTTACGGTCGAAGACGACGCTCTCAACGCCAGCCTCCTTGGCCTTCTGGGCAACCTGTTCTCCGACCTTCTCAGCCTGCTGGATCTTGGGCATGGCCTCAAGACCGAGAGAAGATGCAGATGCAAGCGTTTTACCTTCCAAATCATTAATCACCTGAGCATAAATCTGCTTGTTGCTGCGGAAGACGCTCAAGCGAGGACGCTCGGCTGTACCGAAGACACTCTTACGAATTCTGTATTTGATTTTAATTCGTCTTTCTACTTTCTTTGTTGTCATAATCTTCAATTCGTTTTAATGATTATTACTTAGCCGAAGCCGACTTACCCGACTTGCGACGGATAACCTCGCCCTTGAACAAGATACCCTTGCCCTTGTAAGGTTCAGGCATACGGAAAGAACGAATCTTGGCACAGATGAGACCGAGCAACTGCTTGTCGCAAGACTCAAGGACAATCTGAGGATTCTGGTTACGTTCAGACTTTGTCTCCACCTTCACTTCTTTGGGAAGCTGGATGAAAATGGGGTGAGTATAACCCAAGGAGAACTCTATCAGGTTGCCCTGGTTCGACACACGGTAACCCACACCGACAAGCTCCATTTCCTTCTTATAACCCTCGCTCACGCCCACGACCATATTGTGGACAAGTGCGCGATAAAGACCATGGAAAGCCTGCTTCTGCTTCACATTGACCGGACTGTTCTCGTCAACCTCGAAAGTAACGTGACCGTCGGCAATGGTCATCTTGATGGAAGCGTCCACCTTCTGCGAGAGTTCACCCTTCGGGCCTTTCACAGTAACAACTCCATCCTGGCCCTGAGCGACGGTAACACCAGCCGGAATACTAATTGGCAATTTACCTATTCTTGACATATGCGATTCCTCCAATTAATATACGAAGCAAAGCACCTCACCGCCAATCTTCAAAGCGGTAGCCTCTTTGTCTGTCATTACACCTTTGGATGTAGATAAAATGGCAATACCTAATCCGTTGATAACTCTCGGCATCTCTTTGTAGCCCGTGTACTTGCGAAGACCTGGAGTCGAAACACGCTTCAGGCACTTGATAGCACTGGACTTCGTGGCAGGGTCATACTTCAAAGCCACTTTAATGCTTCCTTGGGGGCCGTCTTCCACGAACTTGTAGTTCAGGATGTAACCCTTCTCGAAGAGGATCTTGGTAATCTCCTTCTTCAAGTTAGACGCAGGAACTTCCACCACACGGTGATGAGCCATGATGGCGTTTCTGAGTCTTGTCAGATAATCTGCTATTGGATCTGTCATATTATAAAATGTTTAATTAATCGGGACACTCCCGACAATATTAAATGAAAATCTTCCGGTTCAAAGTATCGTTTACCAACTTGCCTTCTTTACCCCAGGAATCAATCCGCTTGATGCCATCTCGCGGAACTGGATACGCGACAGACCGAACTGACGCATATAGCCCTTGGGACGTCCTGTAATCTTGCAACGGTTGTGCAGACGAATCGGATTGGCATTCCGCGGAATGCTCTGAAGTTTACGGGCTGCCTCATAGGCTTCTGCCGGGTCGTCCGTCTTTGCAATGATCTTCTTCAACGCAGCACGCTTCTCGGCGTATTGAGCGACCATCTTAGCACGCTTTACCTCGCGGGCTTTCATAGATTCTTTTGCCATATCTCTTAATCTTTATTTAGCGTTTTTGAATGGCAGACCGAAAGCCTTGAGGAGAGCATAGCCTTCCTCGTCGGTTGTTGCCGAAGTAACGAAGGTAATGTTCATACCCTGAATACGGTCCACTGAGTCAATGTTGATTTCAGGGAAGATAATCTGCTCCTGAACACCAAGCGTGTAGTTGCCGCGACCGTCAAACTTGCTTTCAATACCCTTGAAGTCACGGATACGAGGAAGAGAAACCCGGACAAGCCGCTCAAGGAACTCGTACATACGCTCACGACGGAGTGTAACCATGACACCGATCGGCATCTTCTTACGAAGCTTGAAGTTGGCGATATCCTTCTTCGAATAGGTAGCAACGGCCTTCTGGCCGGCAATGGCAGAAATCTCGTTGATGGCAACATCAATGATTTTCTTGTCCTGCGTAGCATCACCCAAGCCCTGGTTGATGACAATCTTCTTCAGGACAGGAATCTGCATGGCTGAAGTGTAGTTGAACTGCTTCTGGAGAGCCGGAGCTATCTGCTCCTTATACTCTTTTTTTAACTGTGCTGTATCCATTACTTAATTTCCTCCCCTGACTTTTTGGCGACGCGAACGACATTCTTGCCCTCGTGCTTGATGGCGACACGAGTTGCTTTTCCGCTCTTCGGGTCTATCAGACTAATATTTGAGATATGAATAGGAGCTTCCTGCTTGACAATGCCACCCTGAGGGTGCTTGGCACTGGGCTTCATGCTTTTGGAAACCATATTGATTCCGTCGACAATGGCCTTTTCTTCCTTTACCAAGACTTTGAGCACCTTGCCCTTCTGGCCTTTATCCTTGCCAGTGAGGACGATAACCTCATCACCTTTTCTAATATGTAACTTACTCATTTCTTTAATACTTTATAATGTTAAAGAACCTCAGGTGCCAGTGAAACGACCTTCATATTGACCGCACGCAACTCGCGGGCCACGGGACCGAAGATACGGCTTCCACGAAGCTCACCTGCATTGTTCAGCAGCACACAAGCATTGTCGTCAAAACGGATATACGATCCATCGGCACGACGAATTTCCTTCTTGGTGCGCACAATCAAAGCCTTTGATACTGCACCCTTTTTAACGTCACTGGTGGGGATGGCGTTTTTGATAGCAACGACTATCACGTCACCCACACTTGCATAACGGCGGCGAGTTCCACCCAACACACGGATGCAAAGAGCTTCACGTGCGCCGCTGTTGTCTGCTACTGTCAGTCTTGATTCTGCTTGTATCATAATTACTTAGCTTTTTCTACGATTTGTACTAATCTCCATCTCTTTGTCTTTGACAGAGGACGGGTCTCCATCACAAGAACGGTATCACCCAAGTTGCACTCGTTCTTTTCATCATGAGCATGGTACTTCTTTGTCTTCTGGACAAACTTACCATAAATAGGATGCTTCTCTTTGAACTTTGCTGCAATAACAATGGTTTTATCCATTTTGTTGCTGATGACAACACCCTGTCTTGTCTTTCTTAAATTTCTTGTTTCCATCTGAACCATTATTATTTGTTAAGTTCTCTTTGACGGAGTTCCGTCTTCATGCGGGCAATGTCACGACGTGCAGCCTTAATCTGAGACGGGTTTTCCATAGGAGTCACTGCATGATTGATTTTCATCATGTTGTACTTGGCAACATCAGCCTCCAACTTCTCGGTCAATTCCTTGGTGCCGAGTTCTTTGATTTCCTTGGTCTTCATAAATTAAGCATTTTTATCGTAATCACGTCGAACAACAAACTTGGTCTTCACAGGCAGTTTCTGCGCACCGAGACGAAGCGCCTCCTTGGCAGTGTCGAAGGGAACGCCTTCCACCTCGAAGAGAATGCGTCCGGGGGTAACCGGAGCCACCCATCCTGCGGGGTCACCTTTACCTTTACCCATACGTACGTCAGCAGGCTTACGGGTGATAGGCTTGTCCGGGAAGATGCGTATCCATACCTGACCTTCACGGTTCATATAACGGTTGATGGCAACACGGGCTGCCTCGATCTGACGGCTGTCAATCCACTTGGCGTCAAGCGTCTTGATACCGAAAGAACCGAAGGCCAGTTGCGTACCTCTGTGGGCGTTGCCCTTATTGCCACGTCCATCTTGAGGCCTTCTATATCTTACTCTCTTAGGCTGTAACATGTTAACTTCTTACTTTAACGTTAATTACTTTTTTCTATTACGGAATTTCCTTCCGCCGTTATTACCGCCGTTGGAGCGGCCGAAGCCCTTCTCCTGAGTAAAGTTCGGAGCCAGATCAACCTTACCGTAGATTTCGCCACGGCAAATCCAAACCTTCAATCCCAGCAGGCCGACCTTGGTCAGCGCCTCTGCCTGGCAGTAGTCAATATCGGCACGGAAAGTGTGCAACGGAGTGCGTCCTTCCTTTATCATCTCGCTGCGTGCAATCTCGGCACCATTGAGACGTCCGGAAATCTGGACCTTGATACCCTCAGCTCCTGCACGCATCGTATTGGCCACAGCCATCTTGATAGCACGGCGGTAAGCGATTTTGCCTTCTATCTGGCGAGCGATGTTGTTGGCCACGATGTTTGCATCGAGTTCAGGTTTCTTCACTTCGAAGATATTGATTTGAATCTCCTTGTCATAGAGTTTCTTCAGTTCCTCTTTCAGCTTGTCGACATCCTGTCCACCTTTACCAATGACAATACCCGGACGGGCAGTGCAGATAGTGATGGTGACGAGTTTCAGCGTGCGTTCAATGACAATTTTGGATACGCTAGCCTTGGCCAGACGTTCGTTGAGGTACTTGCGGATCTTCCGGTCCTCTACCAAGTTGTCTCCGAAGTCTTTGCCTCCGAACCAATTCGAATCCCAACCCTTGATAATCCCAAGACGGTTGCTAATTGGATTTACTTTCTGTCCCATACTTATTATTTGTCATTAGTTTTAGCGTCAACAAACAGAGTAACGTGGTTAGAACGCTTGCGAATGCGGTATCCACGTCCCTGAGGTGCCGGTCTCATACGTTTCATTGTAACACCTTCATCCACAAAGACGCGTGTTACGTAAAGTTCGCCGTCTTCTGCCTTGCGGTCATTCTTGGCTTCCCAGTTGGCAATGGCCGAACGCAAAAGCTTCTCAACGTCAGCCGAAGCGGCCTTCTTGGAGAATCTCAGAACGCCAAGTGCGCGATTCACTTCCATGCCGCGGATCATGTCAACGACATAGCGCATCTTGCGTGGAGAAGAAGGCACACCTTTCAGCTTTGCAAAGTACTGTGACTTATTGGCTGCTTTTCTTTTCTCAGCCGCTAATCTTTTTCTTGCTCCCATTATTTTATTCCTTTTTATTCTGGTGGTTTTGCCTGTTATTTCTTATTACCGGCATGTCCGCCGAAACGACGGGTAGGTGCAAACTCACCGAGCTTGTGGCCAACCATGTTTTCCGTAATATAAACAGGGATGAACTTATTTCCGTTATGAACTGCAACTGTATGTCCCACGAAATCCGGGGAAATCATTGAAGCTCTGGCCCATGTCTTGACGACACTCTTCTTGCCACTTTCATTCATGGCAAGCACTTTCTTCTCGAGCGATACGTTGATGTACGGGCCTTTTTTTAATGAACGACTCATAATTTACTCTAATTAACTTCGTGATTACTTCTTGTTAGCTCTTTCAATGATGTACTTGTTTGAAAGCTTCTTCGGTGCACGAGTCTTGAGACCCTTGGCGTACAGGCCCTTGCGTGAACGCGGATGTCCACCGGACTGGCGTCCTTCACCACCACCCATCGGGTGATCGTGCGGGTTCATGACAACACCACGGTTGTGAGGACGACGTCCCAACCAGCGAGAGCGTCCTGCCTTACCGGACTGCTCCAGTGCGTGGTCGGAGTTGCCGACACTACCAACCGTTGCCTTACAAGCAGAGAGGATCTGACGAGTCTCTCCAGAAGGAAGTTTAATAACACAATAACTGCCCTCACGAGAAGTCAACTGAGCAAAATTACCAGCCGAACGAACGAGCTTGGCACCTTGTCCCGGACGCATCTCAATGTTGTGGATAACGGTACCTACGGGAATGTTGGCAAGGGGGAGTGCATTACCTACCTCAGGCGCAGCATCCGCCCCAGACATCAAGGTTGCACCAACCTGCAGTCCATTAGGAGCAATGATATAACGTTTTTCACCATCAGCATAGAAAAGCAATGCGATACGAGCCGAACGGTTCGGGTCGTATTCTATTGTCTTCACTACGGCTGGAACACCATCTTTCTCCCGTTTGAAGTCGACAATGCGATACTTCTTCTTGTGACCGCCGCCCATGTAGCGGACGGTCATCTTACCGGTGTTGTTTCGACCGCCGGTAGAACGCTTACCGTAAACGAGAGACTTCTCTGGCACGGATGCAGTAATATCCTCGAACGTGC
>CAVJNH010000023.1:0-29905 GCA_963651005.1 Oscillibacter sp. MSJ-31 | reverse complement strand
GTCGTAACGCCACTCCAGTGGCGTATGTTCGGCGGTGAGGATGGGATGTTTCCAGCGGTCGTAGATGCCGTTCCCCCACTCTTCCTTCTCGTTCTTTCTCGTCAGCAGAGCCTCGTGGTGTGCGCGCAGTGCCTTGACTTTTTCTTCAAAATTACTCATATCTATTTCTTTATTTGTTGCGTGTAATGTCTTTCAGAAATAAGGTATTGTCTGCCTCATGGAGTTTCTGGAAATCTCCGGCACAGGGCAGCGAGGGCGACGGCCCGAAATGTTCCTGCCGGGCGTTGCGCCACAGAAGGAAATAGCAGATGGGCCAGCGATCCATCACGGGCTTGAGCACCCGCGTCCACCACGTGCTGTCGGGCATATTCTTCAGTCCGCACTCGGTCAGTGCCAACAACTTGCCGTTGCGTCGGGCAAAGCCGCTGAGGAAATCGAGGTCGGCAGTCACCTGCTTCACGAAGTCCTGTTCGGTGCCCCATTGGTAGGCGTCCTCACCGATCAGGGTCACGCGGTCGTTGCCGGGATAGCGTTGCAGGAAGCGTTCCTCCGTCCAGCCACCGTCCAGATTGGGCGAATAGCTCCACAGCAGGTTGTCGAAGCCGCGACCGTTGAGATAGTCCTGCAGCATATTCCAAAGTTGGCGGTACTCGGTGTCGGTGCAGAGCTTCTGTCCCCACCAGAACCACGAACCGTTGTTCTCGTGCCAAGGACGGAAAATCACAGGAACAGGTTGCCCCTCCTTGGTTCTCAGCGTGGCGAGGAAGTCGCCCACGCGCTGCATCCACCGTTGGAATTTGTCGTAGCACCGGCCACCGGGCAGCACGTTCCTCACCACCGTCGAATCGGTCACGTCCCACGCCGTTCCCCCGGTCAAGGGGTTGCGCGGATGCCAACTGACCGTGACGATGCCGCCGCGCTCATGGTGGGCAATGAGTTCGTCGTGGATGCGGGTGAAAGGTACGCTGTCCAGGTTCTTGCGGTCTCCCATCTCGATGCCTCCGAGGTCGAAGCCCATCACGGCAGGATAGTCTCCCACTGTTTCGAGCACATCGCTCCTACCCTGCTCCCACTCCCAGGTCACGCCATAGAAGGGAGCATCCTGATGCCCCATCATGTAGCCTTGAGACTGCAACTGCCGTAGCCGTTGCTCCAACTGAATGTTGTGGCCTTTGATCTGTGCGGCCACAGGCAGCACGCAGACCGCGGCCAGCAACAACAGGACGGTTCTAAGAAAAGGTTTCATGTCTTTAGTCATTGGATTTTCGGTTGTTTTTATTTGAGGTCGGGCAGTTGGTCACGGGTGATGACGTTGCTGTCGGACAGGGCACTCTTCCACCAACTGTCGCTGCACATGGTGTCGGTGGAGCCCTGTCCTCCCTGATACCACACCAGGAAGTGTCCCCACTGTGCACCGGCTGTCCAGCAACTGCCGATATTGCCCTGTGCACCGCTGTCGCCCTTGCCGCACTCGCCCAGCACCACCATCTTGGTGGGATAGGCCGCCTGCAGTTCGGTGAACTCCTGTTTGTTCTTTTCCACGCTATAACCGTAAAGGTCGCGGGCGATGATGTCCACATACGCATCGCCGGGATACCAGTCGCTGTCGCTGTTGTACGTCGTGGCATCGCCGTTGCAGTTCTGCGAAGTCCATATCCAGATGAGGTTCTTCACGCCTTTCTGCTTGAAGTAGTCGAACATCGCCGTCCACAGCTTCTTGTATTCGGCGGCACCGTCCGATCCCCACCAGAACCAGGACTTGGTCCAGTCGGCCTGGGTCTTGGCGCAGGCGTTGCCGGCTGCTTCGTGGAAGGGTCGCCACGTGGCCGCGATGCCTGCATCCTGCAGTTTCAGCAACACTGCCACCACCTTGTCCATCTCTTGATAGAACCACTGGTTCTCCCAAGTGCCGTCCTTCAGTGCGTTCGAAGCCTTGAAGGTGGTCTGCGACGGATCGCAGGTCACCGCCGTATTGCCGTTGCCGTCAGCACCGTCCGTGCCGAGGGTCTGTCCTTCCTTGACCGGCACGTTGAAATGCCACATCAACTGGACGATGCCGCCCTGGTCGGCCCAGTTCTTCACGGGTGTGATGTCGGTATAGTCAATCCAGTTGTTCTTGGGCACATAGATATGGATAAAGTCGAAGCAGTTCATGGCCGGATATTTCCCCGTGAGGGTCTTCACCTTTTCCGCCAACGTCGTGTTCCAGTTCACGTTGGCCATCACCCCGCTGACGGTCTTCTTGCCGTACTGCTCCAGGAAATAGTTATAGAGTTTCTTCACCTGTCCGGTCTCGCCGGCCACCAACGTCTTGGTGATGTTGACTTCCGGAGCATCGGGGGTACTTGGAGTGTCGGGAATTTCGGGGGTCGGGGTCTCTCCGCCGTCATCGACAGGGTCGTCGCCGCCGCAACCCATGGCCAGCAGAGTCACGGCGAGCATCGTCAAGAATCGTGTAGTTTTCATTGTCTTGTTAGTGTGGTTTGATGTATTCGTCATATCGTCCGCAAAGTTAATACTTTTCCGCGAATATCATTAGTACTTTAATGCCCATCTTGCGTACTTTCCCTATAAAATCGCAAACAGGCGCGCCACAAGAAGCGGTGCGCCTGCTGAAATACGAAGTCAATCGGTTGCCTCGTTACGGAACAACACAGATTTTGGTCACATTCTTCAAGTCACCCTGAAGGATGAAGGCCGTATCGCTCCATCCGTCGGAGACGGTAAGGGCTTCCATCATCGCATCGTCGAACACCTGTTCCACCTTGCTCTCGGTACCGTTCCAGTCGGCAACGGTATAGATACCGCCCCAGTTGGCATTGTTGATCTGTACCTGTCCGATAGCACCTTGCTCCTTGTAGAAGATGAGCTTCGATCCCTTCTTCACGCCCCAGACGTTGAGATCTGCCTTCATCAGGCGGAAGCGGCCATCGTCACCCCAGGTGAAGGTGTAAGGATAGGTGATGGCAGAACCATCCATATTGCTCGTCACGGCAGCCACATCACGTTCGGCAGGAACCACCTTAAAGTCGTAGGCTTCGGTCTTTTCTCCATCGAAGTCTTCAATGATGACCTTGTACGATCCGGCCTCTGCGGTGGCAGGAACGGTGCACACGATTTCGATATTGGAACGCGAGGTGTAGCGTGTCACCTTGTACGAACCGATGTAGAGGGTCTGTACGTTCTGCAGGTTCTTGCCCTTGATGGTAATCTTTTCACCGGCACAAGCCTCCGACGGGTCTATCGAAGAGATGGCGGGTGCGGTGGCGGCCTTGATGGTCAGCGTGCCGCTGATTTCCACGGCAGTACCGTTCTTCAGGTTGAGCGTGAAGCCTGTTCCTGCACTTGCGGTGGGCACGGTGAGGCTGATTTCCGATGCGCTCTGTGCGGAGAACGACTCTACGGTCTGCGGCTCGTCGCCGGGGAAGGTGACACTCTTGACGAGGTCAAGGTCTGTACCCTTGATGGTCACCCCGTCGCCGGCAGTCAGCTCCGCGGGTGCACAGGCAGCGACGGTCGGCACCACGAGCGTGTAGGCCACGGTCACCGTCTTTCCGTTGGCCAGAGAGAGGGTGATGTCCCCTTCCTGTGCGGCCTCGGGCACGATGGCAGTCACCTTGTCAGCGGTCACCTTCAACTGTGCATCAGCATTGCTGGCATTGGGGAAAGAGATGCCGGTGATGAGGTCGATGTCCTTGCCGGTCACGGTGATTTCCGCACCGTTCTTCACGGGAGCAGGCGCAGCAGCCAGTTCGGAAGGAATGACGGTGGTGATGCTGCCCACGGGAATCTCTACGCCGCTCTTGCAGACGAGGGAGATTTCGCCGTCGGAAGCCTTGGCAGGCAACGCGAACGACAGGGACGTACCGTCAGTGGAGAACTCCGTGGTCTCGACACCGCCAACGACGACCGTCTCCACCAGTTGCAGATAGCTGCCGGTCACGGTGATGGTTTCACCAGCCTTGGCCATGACACCGCCGCCGACAGCAGCCTCCTCACGTCCCTTCACCTTAGTCACGGTGGGAATACCCACGATGAGGCGTTCGTCGGTCGTCACAATCTGATAGTCCAGTTTCGAGGCTTCACCCACCGTAAGGTCGGCGGTGAAGAACTGGAGCTTGCCGGTCTTGGCCTCCTCCGGCACCCGCACCTTGATGGTGTAGCGGTCGTGCTGGATGAAATCGTTCTCGCTGACAATCACGTTGTCGGCAAAGGCCATCGAGTGTACGAGGTTCAGATAACCGTCCTCGTCGCCCACAATCTCAATCACGTCGCCGGGCATGGCAGAGGGTGTGAAACTCTTGATGGCAATGCCCTCGATATAGGTCAGCGTAGACGCGGTGGTAATCTCCTTGTCGTTGTTGGCCACAAGCACCACGTGCCCCGTTTCCGGGCCGTCGTGGGGAACGGTCACGCGAATCTCGCTGGGGACACCGGCCTTCACCACCTCGATGGCGGTAATGGCATCCACGCCGGGAATGCGGACTTCGCGGATCTGGTCGAGGTTGCTGCCGATGAAGCGCAACTGGCCGCCGCGCATCACGGGAGAAGGGCCGAAAGCGTTGAGCGACACACCACTCTGATACTGGTTGGTGTCCAAATCGTCGCTGCTGCACGCTGTCAGCGACAGCCCCATAAGGGCCGTCACCAACAGGGTGAATATGTTATTGATCTGTTTCATAATATCCTATAGTTTGAAGGGTTATTTGTTGGGAACCACACGGAGGTTATCGTAACGGAAGATGGGGGTGCAGGCCGTACCCGAAACACCACCTTCGATAGGCCACATGACCAGTGTGTCAAAGCTCGATAGGCTCATCGGACTTGCAGCCTTTGTGCCGTCGAAGTTGTAGACGAACTCGGTGAGCGGAATGGTCACCGTAATCCACTCGTCGCCCGTGTCAAACGAACCGGTAGACTTCCAGGGATTGTACAGGGCACGAGGCAGATCCTTACCGCCGTTGGCAGAGGTCTGGATATAGCTGTTGTTCTGCCAGGAGTCGTTGGCACAGATTTCATTGTTCACGAAGAGCACCTGCAGTGCACCGGCCGACCAGGGATTGCTGGACGGGATGTAGAGTTCAAACTTGAACGACATATTTTCCCAGTCGGAGAAGTCGATGATGTTGCGCAGGGGGACACCGGCACCTTCCTTGATGCTCAACGGGTCGCCGTTCCAGTTGCCGCACCAGAACGGGAGCTTCAGCTCTTCCACCCATCCGCCTTCCGTATCCTTCGGTCCTACTTGGCAGTAGGCACCGCTGACACCACCCTCGGTGGAGTATGTGGCGGCGATGTTCCAGCCCTGCGGGATGACGCCCTTGGGGCCTGCATGGTTGGGACCGTCAAAGTCGGTGATGATGTTGCGCGTGTCGGCATAGTAGAAGCTGGACGTGCCCTCACCGTAGATGCTCGTCACCTTGATGCGGCCTTCCGACACGCCTTCCGGCACGATGAACGAGATGGCAGAAGCCGTGATGCTCTTGATGTTCTCACGGGGAACGGCCACGTTGATGGCGTTGTCAATACCGGTGAAGGTCAGGGCCAGCGGCTGGTTGGGGTCGTCCACAAAGTACTGGCCGTTAATCTGGGCCACATCGCCCACCTTGACATACTCACACTTCATGGAAGAAACAACGGGAGCCGGCACCAGAACATTGAAATCGTAGGTGGTGGTGTCCTGGTCTTTGTTGACCATATAGATTTTGCCCGTATTGCTGGCAGGAATCTCGTTCGGAATCGTCACCAGCAGAGTGTGGTCGGTGATATAACTGGTGTTGAGCACCGCCTTCACATCGTTGAAATACATCTCCTTGATGCTCGTCAGGTTGTTGCCGACGATGCAGATGCCTGCACCGGTATAGGCGGAAGTGAGCAGGGAGTCTTTGGCCGCCGCATCCTGCGGACGGATATAACTGATGGAAGGATGGCCTCCGGTCAGTTCGAATTTGTCTGGTTCGTCTTCACAAGCGGTGAAACCCAAGGCGAGTGTCAACACACCGGCTGCAAGGAGAAACCGTTTCATATTGCTTTTCATAATCATTCTGTTTCTGAAATTACACATTAATAAGTATAGCTCTCGCGGACATCCACATGGACGCTCGGCATACCGCTCGCCAGATTCGGGTTGAGCGAGACATCCTCGCTCGGGAACGGAAGGGTGAAGCTGGAGGCCGTCACGTTGGGCACCTCGGTCTTGTAGTCATACTCCACCGTCGTGTCACCGATGGTAAGGTTCCATGCTCCGGATTCATAGTAGGCCTTATAGAGCGCATCACAGTTCCAGATGGCATTGCGGTGCTGCGCCTTGAGTTCGGCAATGCAGCTGTTTACATCGTAGTAGGAACGGCGCACGTAGTCGTACCAGCGGTCGCCCTCATGGGCAAACTCCAGACGGCGTTCCTTCCATATCATGTCGAAGGTGAGCGACTTGACAGCGGATGCCGCAGGAACGGCACGCTGGTGGACGGCATTGTAGGCATCCAGAGCCGACTGTTCCGTACCACGGCCCAGCAGCGTCATGGCCTCGGCATGGATGAGGTAGACATCAGACAGCCGGAGAATGTGGGTGGCAAGGGCAGAAGCCATCCTGCCGTCTGTCATGCCCATCTCGGCCTGATGGTCGGCCGCATCGCCGTACAGGTGCTTCACGTTGTTGGCACCGCAGGGGCCTTCCAGTTGTCCGGTAGCAGAGGCATTGTAGTCCTTGTCATAGATGAAGCGGAGATAGTCGAAGCCGCCCTTGTCGCGCCAGAAATAGGAATACTTGTCGCCGGCAATCATCATGGTGGCCTTGCGGCGGGTGTCAATATCGGAGCGACTTTCCGGGCTCTTCCACTCTACAAGGCGCGAAGCCGTCCCAGTGCCGTCAATCTTGACAACGCCGAAAGCCTCCATCAGGTCGGCAGACGGGCCGCGCCAACCGCCCCAGACGTTTCCTACCTCACACATGCCCTCGATGCCGAGGTCAGACTGCAGCGAGTTCTGGCTGGTCCAGTGTGCACCGACCGTCCAACGCCAGGCAATCAGGCTCTCCGGACAGGTGTTGTTGGAACCGCGGAAGATGTCCTCATAGTTTTCCATGAGCGTGCGGCCGGAGTTGTCTATCACGTCCTTGGCGTAGGATGCGGCCTTCTCCAGGTCACTGCTGTTGAGCGTACCGCTCACGCCGGCCTTGGTCAGGTAGACCTTCGACAACAGGCCCTCCGCACAGTAGTAGTCAATGCGTCCGGCAGAGGACGACTTGGGAAGCAGCTCCATGGCCTTCTCCAGCGTCATGATGATATACTCGTAGACATCGGCCTTTTCCACCTTCGACAGCTCGTTGTAGTCGCCTTTGGCCAGCGTGGCGGAGTTGTCGTGGATGATGGGCACGTCGCCGAAGGAACGGACGAGATAGAAATAGGCCATGGCCTTCCAGGTCAGACATTCACCCATACACTGGTCCTTCACCGACTGGGAAGCCGTAGCCCCTTCGATGGAGCGGTAGACCGTGGAACAGTGGGCTATCTCGGCCCACAGCGAATACGACATATTGATGAGGTCTTCATTGGTGCCATTCACCGAGAAGTTGAGGTAAGGTGACGAACCCCAGTACATATTGCCGGAGAACACCTCGCCCACCGCGATGAAACCGCGCTGGAAATCATACCAAGGGGAGTTGTAGAGGTAGTTGACACCCAATATGCACGCCTCGTCCGAGTCGTAGAAGTTGTCCGTATTGTAGTTGTCCTCTGCGGGGCGATCCAGGAACGAATCGCAAGAGGCGGTCAGGAACGATGCCGTGAGCAGTACACCGATTCCCAAAACATTTTTCAAGGAAATATTGATTTTCATATTGATGTTCTGTTTAGGAGTTGTCAGAATGAAACGCTAAGACCGAAAGTCCAGGAAGTCGGCGAGGGATAACGGCCGTTGTCGAGACCAAACACATTGGCATTGGTGGTGGAAGCACCGATTTCGGGGTCGTAGCCGTCGTAGCCGGTAAGGGTCAACAGGTTGGTGGCGGAGATGGTGGCGCGGACATTGTCCAGGCCGAGCTTGCCGACCAACTTCTTGTCGAACGTATAGCTGAGACTGATGTTCTTCAGACGGACGTAGGAACCGTCCTGGATGAAACGGGAACTCCAGACATCGTTGTCGTTCGGGTCGTTGATGGACGCACGCGGATAGGCACCGCTGCCGATGGCCACCACGTTGGCGATGTTGTTGTACCAGCCGGAAGCATAGACTCCGTCGGCAGGGCTCAGGCGTGCGCGGTCGTTCACGGCGGTCATCTGGTTGGTCCAGGCCGAGTTCATGTGGGTGAGTTTCATCTTGTTGTAGTTACCCACCTTGTTGCCGACAGAACCGTTGATGAACACATTCAAATCCCACTGCTTGTAGTGGAAGGTGTTGTTCCAACCGAAGGTGAAGTCGGGCAGCGGCGAACCGATGTTGGTCTTGTCCTTCTCGTCAATCACGCCGTCACCGTTCACGTCCTTGTACTTGATGTCGCCCACATAGGTCGTATTGCGGGGATTGTACCGGGTGGGATCGGTGCTCCATTCGGCCTTGGTCACATTGCCGTCGGCATCGCGCTCCACCGTGACGGGGTTGTTCGACTGCAGGGTGTTGACCGGCGAGTTAATCAGGTCTTCAAACGAGGTATAGATGCCTTCCACCTCGTAGCCGTAGAAGTTGTAGAGCGATTCGCCCACGACTGAGCGGGACACGACATCGGTCCACTGGCCGAGACCCACCAAGGCGGTGGAGTTGGAGAGGCTCTTCAGCTTGTTCTTGTTGAAGGAAATCTGGAAGTCTGAGTTCCAAGTGAAGTGTTTGCCTTCGATGGGACGGGTGTTGAGGGCGATTTCAAGACCGGTGTTCTCAATGTCGCCGTAGTTGCCGTAGGGTGCTGCAAGGGCGGAAGACCCGTTGCCGGACGTTCCCATATAGGACGGCAGGATGAGCTGCATCAGCATGTCGGAAGACTTCTTCTTGTACCAGTCGACCACGAGGTTGACGCGGTTGTTGAGGAAGCCGAGGTCGATACCGACGTTGATTTGTTCCTGCGTTTCCCATTTCACGTCGAGGTTCTTGATGTTGGCAGGACGGTAGCTGGTGCCGAGGCCGCTCTCCATGACCGACATGGCTGCTCCCCATTTGTAGCCGCCGATGTTCGAGTTACCGGTCTGTCCCCAACCCAGACGGAGTTTACCGTTGGTGAGCCATTTCACGTTCTCCATGAACTTCTCGTTGGTGAAACGCCAGGCGGCAGCCAGGGAATGGAAGCCTGCCCAACGCTTGTTGGGACCGAAGTTGGAGGAACCGTCATAACGGTAAGTGTATGTCGCGAGATAACGGTCGTCGTAGTTATAGGTCTCGCGGGTGAAGAACGAAGCCATGGCGGAAGATCCGAAACCCTCGCCAATCTGGGGGTCGCCGGTTCCGAGCGCCGGATTGTGCACCGCGTCACTGGGCAGTGCGGTATTGTAAATCGACACGTAGTCGTACTTCGACTCCCAGGCTTCCTGACCGAGCATGGCCGTGAAGCTGTGCTTGCCGATGGAACCGTTGTAGGTCAAGTAGTTCTTGAAGGTCCAGTAGGTGCTGGAGTTCTTCTGCGAGCGGGCCTCGTTCTTTTCCACATTGTAGGTGCCGAGGTGCATCGTGGGGTTGAAGGTCTCGCCGTGGCTCCATCCCAAGTCCCAGCCGAACTCGGTGTGCCAGGTCAAGTCCTTGAGCGGTGTCACGTCGAAGAATACATTACCGTTCAGTTTCTGGCGTTTCAACGTGATGTCGTTGAGCAAGGCCATGGCAATGGGGTTGGGGTTGGTGAAGCCCTCCTTGCTGACCGACGAGTAGCCGCCGTCAATGTTGTAAATCTGGATGTCGGGAGGGGTGGTCAGCGAATACATGATGACACCTTCCTCCGAGTCGGCCCTCAACAGGTCTTCATCGGTCTGGCTGTACGACACGTTGACACCCATCTTCAGCCATTTCTTCAGCTCGGCATCAATGTTGGCACGCAGGGAAAGACGCGTGAAGTCGGAACCGATGACGGTACCTTCCTGGTTCATATAGCCTGCGCTGACATAATACTTCATCTTGTCCGAACCGCCCTGTGCGCCGATTTGGTGCTGATGCTGCAAGGCGGTGCGGAACACGGCATCCTGCCAGTTGGTACCCTTGCCCAACACGGAGGGGTCGGAATAGGCCGGGTCGGCCTTGGAGATTTCTCCCTGAGCCACGAGGTCGTTGTAGTACTCGGCAAACTCACGGAGGTTCATCATGTCAAGGCGCTTGGTCTGGCGCGAGCAGGTCAAGGATCCGTCATAGGTGAACTTGGCCTCACCGGACTTACCGCGCTTGGTCGTGATGAGCACGACACCGTTGGCCCCCTGGGCACCGTAGATGGCCGTGGCCGACGCATCCTTCAACACCTCCATGCTGACAATGTCGCTGGGGTTGATGGTGGAGAGCGGGGAGATGGTGGAAACGGAACCGTTGCCGAGTTTGTCGCCCAAGCCGTAGTCGGCACCGGACTGGCCACCGGACTGGAAAATCACGCCATCCACCACATAGAGGGGCTCTGCACCGGCATTGATGGTGGCCTGGCCACGCACGCGGATGGACGAGGCGGATCCGGGCGCACCGGAGGTCTGCACGGCACTCACACCGGTGACACGACCGGCGAAGGCCTGGTCGATATTGGTGACATTGGCATTCTTGAGGGCTTTCTCGTCCATGGTGAACGAAGCACCGGCCAAGTCGCTCTTCTTCATCGTACCATAGCCGACGACAACGACCTCGTCGAGCATCTTCTTGTCTTCCTCAATCGTAATGTCATAGGAGGCCTTGCTGTCAATCTTCACTTCCTTGGTCAGGTAACCGATGTAGGAAATGACGATGGTCTGACCGGGGTTGACGTTGAGGGTGAACTTACCGTCAAAATCGGTGGCCACACCGTTCGATGTGCCCTTCACCACTACGCTTGCACCAATCACGGGGCCCATCGCATCGCTGACGGTACCCGTAATCTTCTTGGACTGTTGAACGGCATCCACCGATGCTCCGGCAGGGGCGGCCATCACGGGCAAACACCCTCCCCAGAACAAGGAGTACGCACCAATCAACAGTGCTGTCTGTTTGATTCTTTCATTCATACTTTTAGGTATTTTCATTAATATAATGTGTAATAAACATAGCTCTCGGTTGCGGCATCATGGATACCACGGTGCAAAGGTAGCACAAACCAACGAGAAACGATAATGCTTTGATACCCATCTATAATACTATTTTGCCATTTTGAAGAAAATACCAGTTTACCACCTATATATAATACTTTTTTTCACTTCCCGTGTTTGGACAATCGGCGGATTATGCGTACCTTTGCGACCATTACAAATAAAATAAAGGACACTACAAGTATGAAGAACGGTCTATTTGTTGCCGTGGCAACCGCACTGGCTCTCATGGCCTGCGACTCCAAAAAAGCCAACGACCCGTTGGCGGATTCGAGACGCACCCAACGCACGGAGCATCTGCTCACGAACCTCATCGCCTACGGCGACAGCGGCATCTACCTGTTCGGCCACCACGACGACACCGTGTATGGCATCGGATGGAAGGGGGATTCGGCCCGGTCTGACGTACACAGCGTATGCAACGACTACCCTGCCCTATTGAGCTTTGATCTCGGACACATCGAACTGGGCGATTCGGTCAACCTCGACGGCGTGCCGTTCGACCGCATACGGCAGGAGATATTCAACCAGTTCAACCGCGGCGGAGTGGTCACGCTGTCGTGGCACTTGGACAACCCACTGTCGGGCGGCACCGCCTGGGTGGCCGACTCGCTGAAGGGAATCGAGACAAAGACCGTGGCCGCCGTACTGGAAGGCGGACAGAAGCACGAGGTCTTCTTGGGATGGATCGACCGGGTGGCCGATTTCCTCCGTTCGCTGGAAACGCCATACGGCGTGAAGGTGCCCGTAATCTTCCGCCCCTGGCACGAGCATACCGGTTCCTGGTTCTGGTGGGGGCAGGAGCACTGCACCGCATCGCAATACAAGGCACTATGGAAGATGACCGCCGACCGGCTGAAGGAACAAGGGGTGGTGAACGTGCTGTATGCCTATTCGCCCGGCACGGAAGTGGACGGCGACGAGGCGAAGTACATGGAACGCTACCCCGGCGACGACATCATCGATGTGATGGGACTGGACAGCTACTGCTTTGCCCCCGATGCCGACACGGCGAGGATTGCCGCGTTTGCCCACCAGTTAGACAAAAATCTGGCAACGGTATGCACCGTTGCCAGAAAACATCACAAGGCGGCCGCACTGACGGAAACCGGCTATGAAGGGCTGAAAACACCCGACTGGTGGACCCGGACGCTACAACCCGTACTCGACAGACATCCCGTCTCCTACGTACTGGTGTGGCGCAATGCCTACGACCGGCCGCAACATTTCTTCGCGCCGTTCCCCGGCCAGCAGTCCTCCACCGACTTCGTGCGGTTCGTCAACAGCAAGCGGGTGCTGATGCGCAGCGATGTGAACAACATCTACTTCACCAAAACGCATCAGTAGGGCCACTGGGCAGCGGCAACGCCTGCCGTAATGCCCTGCATCATGTTGTTGTTGTACACCTTGACCGCCGCACGGTCAATGATGCTCATGCCCTGGTTGGTGTTGATGTCCCACACGAAGGGCACACATCCGTTGTCTATGGCGTAGCGTGTCACGGCAGCATACCAGGCCTTGATGGAGGCATCGTGGACGGCATCCGTCCCGATGGAGAAGCGTTGTTCGGCACCGTACTCTCCGATGATGACGGGAAAGCCCTTGTCCACAAAGGCCGTCTTCATCTTCGCCATCTGGGTATTCACGTAGCTCTCGACGGCATCGCTTTTGGCGTTGCGGTTGGCATCCGCACCGGTATTGCCCTGTCCCCAGTAGTACCACATCTTGCCCCAACTTGCGTCTTCCGTCATCATGGTGAACTGGTAGGGATCGTAGAAGTGCGCCTCCACCATGATGCGGCCGGCGTGTTGGTCGCTGAGCCGGTCCACATAGCTGTTCGCCACCGTCTTGTCGATGTTGGCCTCAGGGCCCTGAACCACCAGTACCCGATACGCATTGTTGCCACCCGTGGCACGCACGGCATTGATGAACGTCTGCTCATATTCCGCCAAGCGACTGGCCAACGCACCGTCGGCGATAATCTCGCCCTTATCCTGATAGGCACCACCCACACCGGGTTCGTTGAGACCGGCAAAGACCACATGGTCGTCGTAGCTCTTGAAAGCCTCGGCAATCTGTGTCCATATCTTGGTCAGTTGCTGTTTCTTCAGCGTGACATCGGCATTGGCGGTGAAGCCGTCGTGTTCCAACCAGCCGCCGTCCCAGTGTTGGTTCAGCACCACATAGAGACCGGCCTCCACACAGTAGTTGACCACCTCCTTGACACGGGCCATCCACTGCGGGTCGATGGTGCAGTTGTCGGCATCGGTGATGTGGCCCATGACCCATGCGCAAGGGATGCGCACGCTCTTGAAGCCCTGCGCCTGAATGAAGTCAATCAGTGCTTTGGTGGTCTTGGTTGCCTGCCATGAGGTCTCGGTAGAGAGGCCGGCGTTCTTCCACGAATTGGCATTGTTGCCACCCTCCATGGTGTTGCCGAGGTTCCATCCGGGGTACATCAGTTTGGCCAGTTCCTTGGCACTGTACTGGATGTCGCCCGACGGGTCGGGAGTCGGATCGGGCGTAGCCTCGCCCGGCTCCTGGGTCACGCTCACGGTCTTGCTTTCCGTCCCTGCCGTCACCGTCACCGTGGCCGTGCGCTGCTCGGTGGTGCTGTTGGCCTCGACCGTCACGGTGATGGGGGTCACCTTCAGCGTGGGTGTCGTCTCGCCGACCGTCACCACGCACCACGCGGCGTTACTGGAGGCACGGACGGTCTGCCCGGCACGTGCACTGAGCGTCTTTTCGCCGCCGTCCTTGGTAAACGCCAACGTGGCAGGGGTCACTGTGAGACCGTTGATTTCCGCGTCACCGGACGGTTCGTCGTCACCGCCACAGGCCGCAAAGGTCAGCAAAGCGAGCGACGACAGTCCGAGCAGAATCAGATGGTTGATTAATCTTTTCATTGTATTTTATCCGTTAGAATCAGAACTCCGGTACGGCAAAGAGGCTGTGGATGGTGAAGCTCAGCTCCATCTTGCTGGAGAAGCCCAGTCCTGCCACGCATCCGTCGACAGGAGTGCCGAAGGCGCAGCCTGCAGTGCCCGTCGCACCATACGTGTTCCACAGTTCCAAACGATACTTCGGACTCTCGTTGCTGTCGAGCACCTTGGCCGGGTCGTAGGTCACGGCCTTGCCGTCCAGCTTCAGGGCATCCAGCGTGCAGTGCATCCCCGGGAAGAAGCCGTAGATGTCGGCAATCTGTACGAACGTCATGATGGTGCCGCCCGAATAGTCGTTGGCTGCATCCTGATAGACCATGTCGAACTGCTTCTTCGTCACCTCGTACTTGGCGGTTTCCGTGTTCAGCACCACATCGAAGGTCTCTCCCTGGTTGAGTCCGTCCCAAGAGGCGGTGCCCCAACTGGCATTGACGTTGAGCAACGTCGGCAGGTAAGTGCCCTCCGGTCCGTTGATCATGATGGTATAGAACACTTCCATACTGCTGCTGAACGTGAAGGCCGGGTCGTTGTCGGTGTCGGTCAGACTGCTGAAGGGCGATGCGACAATCTTCTCGTTCTTGGCCGTCTTTCCCCATACGTTGGCCATCTCCACACGGAAGTTGCCGTTGTTCTCGATGTCACCGTAGCAGAAGTTGTTGGCATTGAACTTGATGTCCTGTCCGTCCAGTTTGATGGCATCGATGCGCACAAATGCGTTGGGGAAGCGTTCCTTCAGTCCCACGAAATCAAGGGTATTCACTTTCAGTCCGTTGCACGCTCCGTCATACTTGAACGAGTGCTGTCCGTCCAGTGCCTCGGGGGCGATGGCATCCACCTCGGAACCCCACGTACCGTTCCAGTCGTTGCCCACGCAGATGAGATTGACCTTGACGGTGGCATCCTTGTCGGCCTTGGCCTGACTGTAATAGTTGAGTGAGTACTGATAGGTGCCGTCGGCCACCACACCGATCTGAAGTCCGTCGTCCGTCAGTGTAAGGATGTTGCGCACCCCACTGGTGTTGGCCAGCCAGGTGTTGGCGCAGAGAATCTTCACATTGCCCATGTCGACGGTCTTGTTCACCTCGTCAACGATGATTTCACCCTTGTCTTCGGTCACGGTACCGTCGCTGGCGATGCGCTTCACGATGACGTAGTCCTTGCCGTCGTCACCATGGGTGAAGGTCATGGAACCGTAATCCTCATTATAGGTGTAACCGATCCATCCGTTGTCCGTTCCCATTTCCCAGTGGATGGCCTCGTAGGGGTTCGGCTCGTTGTTGGTGATGGTGCCCCAGTTGTCGTGGGCTCCCCACTGGGTGAACGGCCCGTCAAAGACGTGCTGTTTCTTGTCGGGAGCACCGTTGTCCAGATACCAGGTCGTGAAGAGTTTCTCCTTGTCGAAAGGCGCATTGCGGGCCACCGTCACGGGACGGACGGAGAGGGCCTCGTAGACCGCACGTGTGGCACGTACACCGGTGGAAGCGGTAAACTCATAGTCCACGGCAAAGGAGGTTGCACTCTTGTTGGAGGAACCGGTGAGATAATAGCCGTGGAGTCCGGCCTCGGAGACGGTACTCTCCACGCGCTTGCCTGCTGCCGGCAGGAAGATGCTCTTGCCGTTCTTGCCCGTCACCAGATAGCCGCTGACTCCGTCTTGTTCCGTCCATTTCACGGTGCAGAGGCGGAAGAGTTCCTCGAAGAGGTCGGCTGTGGGCAGCGTACCCTTTCCGCCGGTGGCCAGATAGGCAATGTCGTTGGGGGTCTTGTAGGTATCTGCGGCCGCATAGTCTGCGGCAAGGATGCTGGGATTGACACCGGTCATGTCGCCAAAGCCGAAGTAGCCGCCGAAGTCTGTCGTCTTCTTGGCACCCACGTTACGCTTGGCCCATTTCACGGAGAGTCCCAGGTCCACGAAGTCGTTGTCCACATCGAATCCTCCGGCTGCCGTCTTGAACTCCTTCACGTCACCATAGATGATGCCGGCTCCGAGGTCGAGGAAGGCTGCATAGTAGTAGGCGGTGTTGGGAGCAAGTCCCTGCTTGGTCACCGAGAAATTGTCCGTCAGTTCGGCAGCGTCGATACGCAATCCGGCACGCACCTGCTCCTGGTCGTTGACGGCGGCCACCACGATGCCGGCCTTTGCATCGGCCGGATACTTGCTGATGCTACCGGCCATGGTGGCATCGGCAAAGTCGACATTCGTGGCAGCACCCGTGGTCACCGTGGCATTCGTGGTAACCAGCGACTTCACCTCGCCCTTATAGGTGAGGCGGCCCTGAAGGGTAACAAAAGCCTGATAGTAGATGACCTGATTGTTCATCAGTCCGGTCAGCGAACCGGAGAACGATCCTGCCGACTGGGCTGTGAGTGTTTCGGTCAAAGCGTTCTCGGCAGTGCCGTAGTAGAACCCAGTGGCATAGGAGGCCGTGTTCATCTCCTCCAGTCCGGTCACCGTGCCGTATATCGTGGCCGTCGTGGCCGTGACATCGGAAGAACCGGTCACCACCGATCCGTCGGTCAGCAGCGGAGTCTTGTTTGCAGCATAGTCGTCAGCATCGCTGCACGCCGTCAGGACGGTTGCGCCCATGACCAACGCCATTATTCCGGAAAATATCTTTGTAATTTTCATACTTGTAATCATTTAGCGTTATTCTATGGTAATGCTTTCCACGGTGCAGGCACCGGCATAGGGATGCTCCGCGTCGGTTCCCGGCTCGACAGAGCAATAGCCTGCATACTGCATGGTGAGGGTCAGCGCAGAGGTGGCGTCGTCCCACTTCACGGTAGAGCCGGTGTCGTTGGTCCACGATACGGTGTAGGTACCGTTGCCATTGACGGTCACGGCACGTGCATAGTCGAAGCAGGCCGTCTCCCAGTCCTGTTCGTTGCCACGGTTGCAGCAGATTACCAGCTTGGCGGCCTTCTCGAAGGTGAAGCCGGAGAGCTTCACAGTCACATTGATTTTCTGGTTCTTCTTCAGCTTGATGTTGGCCGGATCTACGGCATCATTGCCGCCACCCCACGGGTTGTAGAGCTGGCAACGGAAATATTTCTCCGCCTCGATGTAGTTGTTCACTTTCGAAGCATCGAACGGAACGGTCACAGGGCCGGTCTCTCCGCCGCCCACAGCCTTGTAGGTGAGGTTGGCCACCAGATAGGTGCACACATTGCCGTCGCCGTCCGTCACATCGGGCACGCCGATGACGAGTTCCGAACCCGGGTCGCACTTCATCACCTGCCATTCCTTGCCGGTGAGTGCCACGGTGCGTTCGTCGCCGTTGACGGTGAAGAGCGTCACGGCCTTGTCGAAGACGAGTTTGCCGTCGGCAATCTCCATCGTGCCGGAATCGTCGCCGATGGTATAGGTGTAGCCTGTTCCCTTCTTGGCAAAGGTCACCTCGATGTCGGCCACCTCGTCGCCCCACATCGGAGCCCAACCGGTGGAGTAGTCTCCGTTGGCCACAGACTCCCATTCCGTCGAGCCGCCGTTCCACCACCACCAGTCATAAGCGGCCTCGTCGCTCACCAGGAAGGTCATGGCCTCACCCTGGAAGCTGACACCGTTGATGTCGGTCGTGAAAATCTTGGTCTCCAGATTCTCGATTTCCGGCAGCACGGGCTTGGTCGGATTCACGTATCCGGGGTCGTCCGTAGGAATGACCACCTTGCCGTCCTGCACGTCCTTGGCGATGAAGTTCCAGACAATCCACCAGGCTCCCTCGCTGTTGGTGCGCATCGTGGCCACCTGCAGCAGATACGGGGTGAGTGCGGTGATGTAGAGGTCGGTGTTGTAGTTGTCGCAAACGCCGTCAAAGCCTGTATTGTGCATCAGGTAGGTGTCGGTAAACGACAGCAGCGGATGGTTCTTGTCGCTCAGGTTGAGGTTGAACTTGCCGGAGAGGGTCGTTCCGCTGGAAGCCCCCTTCGTTCCGGTCTCGCCGCGGTATTCGGTGACGGAGCATCCGTTCACGTCGTCGAGCGTGAAGGTCATGTACGAATCCATATAGGCTGCGTCGGCAGGAATCAGCCAGGACTGGAAGCCCGGATCCCAGTTGGGATTCATGTGGTTGATGCCGATGTCGGTAGAGGCCGAACCGTCGTTGAGCACATCGGCAGGGTTGCAGTACATCACGGGACCCGTGCAGCTTCCCACACCGTAGTTCTTGTCCACAGGCACCCATGTCTTGCTCTTGCCCACGCCTCCGGTCAGGTAGGCATAGAGGGGGTCTTCGAGCAGCGACATGTTGTTGGTGGTGAGCTGGAACTGATAGGGTTCGCTGTAGACAATGCCTCCGCGGGTGTCGACACCGAAC
Organism: Oscillibacter sp. MSJ-31; assembly: GCA_963651005.1. Classification (GTDB taxonomy): domain Bacteria; phylum Bacteroidota; class Bacteroidia; order Bacteroidales; family Bacteroidaceae; genus Prevotella. Next base: position 11,422 of record CAVJNH010000023.1, on the reverse strand, counting down.
TTCACCTCATAGGTGCCGGCGAACGGTAACTGGATTTTCACTTCGTTGCCCTGGCTGCGTCCGTTGGGCTGCGTCCAGAAGCAGTTGTACCGCTCGGGCAGGAGGCTCTTGAGCGTTATCGTATTGGAGGCGTCCACCGTGACGCTGAAGGCTACGCCCTCCACCAGATCGGCTGGCTGCAGGTCGGGCTTGTCCAGACTGTATTCGTCGGGCGAACAGGCTGTGAACAGCAGTGCTGCTCCAACCATGCACGTATTGATGATATTTCTTAGTTTCATAACTTCTTGTTCTTTTGGGTTACACGATTACTGGAGCGGCTTACCATCCGGTGTTCTGTTTGAGCACACCGTTGGAGAGCTGTATCTGGTCCTGCGGTATCTGCTGGAAGCCACGCTTGGAGATGATGTTCTCCTTCTTGTAGCTGACCGTGCCTTCGTTGCCGCCGTTGAGCACGCTCTCTCCAGAGTTGACGATGGCCTCGGCAGCCACGTCCACGCCCTGACGGAGGAGGTCCCAGTAGCGGATGCCTTCAAAGGCAAACTCCAGACGGCGCTCTTCCATGATGTTGGCCTTGGTGGCCGAGAGGCTGTTGCGCGGCGTGACGACGTTGCCGTCGGCATCTTCCGTGGCGTAGGCGCGGTTGTGCACCTTGCTCAAGTAAGCGTCGGCGTTGGCACTGCCCAGTTCGGCGGCCATGAGGAGCACGTCGGCGTAGCGCATCAGCGTGTAGCCGATGGGCTGTGAAATCTGGAAGTCGCCGGCCATGAGGTCGTTGTAGTAGTGGGTCAGCGACCAGTTTCCGTCCTTATCTTTAAGGTAGCCCGATCGTGCCGTGTATTTCTTGTTGAAATAGCCGGTGTACTCGCGCTGGTCGGTGAGCTTGGACTGGTAGGTCTCCATGGAAGCAATGCCCTCGCCGGCCAGATCGATGATGGAAGCGTCGCGGCGCTGGTCGTCGGCATCGAACGAGTCGTAGAAGTTCTTGGGCACGGTAGCTCCGCCCCATCCCTGTCCGTACGGAGCCTTGAAGGTGCCGCCGCGCACGGAGAACATCTGGATGGCGTTGTTGCCGCCGGCGTTGCCGTTGTAGTCGGAGGTGTAGTTGAACTTCATGGTGAGGATGTTCTCCACATTGCCCTCACCGGCATACGTGCTGACTTCCTCCCACTGTCCGCCGGTCTGTTTCCACGTGGTGCTGGCACAGTACCACAGGTTCTTGTAGAGCGGCACGAGGTCGTACTCCCCGCTGGAAATGATGTCCTCCAGTCCTTGCAGGATGTATGCCTTGGTCACCTCGGTTTGGTCGGTAAACACGGGATTCTTGCCGTACACGCCGGTGTAGAAGAGGTAGGCGCGCCCCATCATGGCCTTGGCGGCGTAGCAGGTGATGCGTCCGTCGTTGGTGGCGGCCTGTGACTTCGGATAAGCGTCTGCCGGAATGTTCTCCGCTGCATATTTCAGGTCGGTGAAAATCTGTGCATAGACGGAATCCACGGGAGTCTGCGGCACGTTCTCGGTGGTGGGCACGGTGAGCAGGGGCACATGCTCGAACAGGCGGACGAGGTCGAAATAGAGGATGCCGCGCATGGCACGGGCCTCGCCGATGGTCTGTCCGTGTGACGTGTCACTGGTCCATGCGATGTTGTTCTCTTCCTCGATGAGCTGGTTGGTGAGATAGATGGCGGCATAGTAGCTCGTCCACAGGGTGTTGTGCATATTGAGCTGCGAGTTGTCCTCACCGATGTCGAAGCGGTCGATGACCTGCGTGTTGCGCGGGTCGGCATGGCCTGTTCCGCCGAAACACTCGTCGGAAAGCAGTTCCGAGAGGTAATGGAAAGCGAAAGTAGGCCCGTTCGACACGGTGCACTGCCATCCGTCGTAGCAGCCGATGAGTGCGCGGTTGGCCGCAGACTCGTTGGTATAGTAGTTTCCCGTGGTGCCCTCGGTCTTCGACTGGGTCTCCAGGAATCCTTCGCCGCACGAAGCCAGTCCTGCGGAGAGCAGTCCGACAGCGGCCATAGATAATATCTTTGTTTTCATATTCTTAGTCTGCTTAGGTTAGAATTTCAAGTTGACACCGAAGAGGAAGGTGCGGGGGCGCGGATAGTATCCGTAGTCGATGCCCGACACCCAGCCGTCGTTACCGTAGCCGATTTCCGGATCCATGCCGTCGTACTTGGTGAAGGTGAAGGCGTTCTGCACCTGGGCGTAGAGCCGGCACTGGCTGATGTGCTTGCAGTGGAGGATCTTGGCGAAGTCGTAGCCGAGCGTGATGTTCGAGATACGGAGGAAGTCGCCGTCCTGGATGAAGAGGTCGGAGAACTGGTAGTTGATGTTGGTGTTGGTGACGCGGGGGATGGAATTGCTCGTGCCCTCGCCGGTCCAGCGTCCGAGAATCCTCGTGGTGTAGTTGGCCGTTGTGGTGGCCATGTTGCGGTAGGTCTGCACAATCTGGTTGCCGGTCTGTGCATTGGCGGTCATCGAGAAGTCGAGTCCCTTGTAGTCAAAACCGAGCGAGAAGCCGAAGGTGAAGTCGGGCATTCCGTCGCCGAGGTTCACCTTGTCGCTGTCGTTGATGGCACCGTCGTGGTTGATGTCGTAGTATTTCACGTCGCCGGGTTGCGGAATGGACTGCAGCACGCCGTTTCCGGCAGCGATCCATTCGTCAATCTCCTGTTGGTTCTGGAAGATGCCGGCGGTCTTGTAGCCCCAGAAGTAGCCGATAGGTTCACCGTTGGAGGCGCGGTAGAACTCTCCCGAGTTGTCGTAGAGCACCGAACCGGAAGCACCGTGGATGATGCCGTCCTCGTTGGGGATGTTGCCCACCTTGTTCTTGTTGTAGGCTCCGTTGACATTGACATAATAGCTGAAGTCCTTGCCGATGCGGTCGTTCCAGCTGAGTGCCAGTTCCACACCGGTGTTCTTCACGTCGCCGCCGTTGATGTAGGGTGCACCGGTGCCGACGGTGGCCAGCACGGGCGGCTGTACGAGCCAGTCCTTGGTGGTCTTGATGTAGAAGTCGAAGTTGACGTTGAGCCGCTGGTTCAGGAAGCGTGCGTCGAAGCCGAGGTCGAGCTGTTCAGAGGTTTCCCACGTGATTTCGTCGTTGCCCAGACGGGTGGGAACGGCTCCCCAGACATCGGCATCGGATCCGAGTGTCGTGCCGAAGTTGTAGTAGTGGTTGGAGAAGGTCATCGGGGCGAGATACATATAGTTGCCGATGTTCTGGTTGCCCACCTGTCCCCAGCTGGCGCGGAGCTTGAAGTAGTCCATGACGTTGAGGACGGGTTCCATGAATTTCTCGTTGGTGACCACCCATCCGGCGGAGATGGAGGGGAACGTACCGAAACGGTGGCCCTTGGCGAAGCGCGACGATCCGTCGCGGCGTACCGTGGCCGTGGCCATGTAGGTCTCCTTGTAGTTCCATCCGACGCGGCCGAAGTAGCTGACCATGCGCTCCTCGTCCCACGGCGTGCCGCTGACGGAGAGTCCCTGTTCCTGGTTGGTGGCCGTGCCGTTGCTGAGGTAGGCGTATTTCCAGGTGTCGAAGCCGTCGCGCAGCGAGCCGTTGGCACCGTAGATGCTCTGTCCCTCCGTGCGGTACACCTCGTAGCCCACCATGGCATCGAAGTGGTGTTCCTTCACGTCGAAGACGTAGTTGAGGGTGTTGGTCCACGTGATGCCGAACCCGTCGCTGGCACTCTGCGAAGCCTTGGTGCGGGTGTCGTTGTAGTCGTAGATGGAGAAGTGGTAGAACGGCGTGTAGCTGCGGTAGTTGTTGCTGTCGTACTTCACGCCGAGCGTGGTGCGGAACTTGAGGTTCTTGATGAACTCCATCTCGGCGAAAGCGTTGGCCGTAACGGTGACATTCTGCGTCCGGTTGCTGTTCTTGGTCATCATGGCACCGTAGGGGTTGCCGTCGCCGTTGGCCCAGTCGCTGTCCGACGTGTCGTTGTAGGGCAGGTTGTACTTGCCGTTGTCGCTGTAGACGGGCGAGAGGGGCGAGGTGCCGAATGCGCCGCGGAGCGTGTTGTTGTAGGCGTTGCCCACGTTGATGCCGTTCTTCTTGTAGTAGATGAACGAAGCCTGCTCACCGACCTTGAGGAAGTTGTCGATGACCTGGTATTCGGAGTTGACGCGGAAATTGTAGCGCGAGTAGTTGGAAACGTCCTTGCCGCCCACGATACCTTCCTGATTCATATAGCCCATCGACACGGCGTAGTTGCCTTTCTGGCTGCCTCCGCTGATGCTGAGGTTGGCACTGTAGGTCTCGGCGTTGTCCTTGAACATGGCGTCCACCCAGTCGGTGTCGATGACACCGAGCTTGTTGCCTTCCGCATCGTAGTTCCAGATGCTCTTGTAGTTGTCCCAGTTGTAGGGGGCGTTGCCGGAGTTCACGTTCTGTTCGTCCATGATGGTCATATACTGTTCGGCGTTGAGCAAATCCACCTTCCTTGGGGCACTCTGCCATCCGTAGTAGGCATCGAAGCTCACCACCGACCGGCCTTCCTTGCCGTTCTTGGTGGTGACGAGCACTACGCCGTTGGCCGACTGCGAACCGTAGATGGCAGCCGAGGCGGCATCCTTCAGCACGTCGATGCTCTCGATGTCGGCCGGGTTGACGGTGGCAATGTCGCCGCGCACGCCGTCGATGATGTACAGCGGGCCGGACGAACCGGTCGTACCGAGACCGCGGATATTCACTTTAAGTCCCTCACCGGGCTGTCCCGACTGGGAGATGATGGTCATACCCGGGGTCTGTCCCTGCAGGGCCTGCAAGGGGTTGGAGGTGTTGAGCCGCGCCACGTCGTCGCCCTTCACCTGAAGGGTTGCACCGGTGACGAGTTTCTTCTTCTGCACACCGTATCCCACGACGACCACTTCGTCCAGCGACTGGCGGTCTTCCTGGAGCACGACGTTGAGTTTTGCACCGTCAGCCGGGACGGCCACCTTCTGTGTGATGAAGCCCAGATAGGAGAAGACGAGCGTCTGTCCGCTCTTGGCTGCAACGGAGAAATTGCCGTCAATGTCCGTTACCCCTCCCTGTCCGGTTCCGTCCACCAAGACACTGGCACCGATAAGCGGCTCCTGGTCTGTGGCGGAAATCACCTGTCCAGTGACGTTCTGAGCATTGAGGACACCTGCTCCGATTCCTGTGATTGCCTGTATGGCGAGCACGAGAGTCACCAAGGCAACTTTCCGGAGCAGACTGCTCCGCGAGAAATTTAGAGATGCTTTTCTCATAGTTTACTTTTAGGTTTGTTTGTAATATTAGTTATGGTATCTGCCTGCAAAGATAAAAAAAATATTTCAGCCTGCAAACTTTTCCTGCAAAAAATGTGAAAGAGCATCGCTTGACCCTATAAAAGTTCACTTTCGTCTGCACAAAAATCAAGGAAGGCTGACTCCGGTGGGGAATCAGCCTTTCCAGATGATTTGCGTCCTGTTATTTCTTGTCCTTCTTCTTGAACATGCCTTTCACCTTGCCGAAGGTGCTCTTGGCCGCATCGCCTACGTTTTTGGCCGCCCCCTTTACGCCCCCGTTCTTCAGGTCTTGCGTGCTGGGCACACCGCCTTTCAGGCTCGGCTTTGGAGCATAGCCACACTCTTCTCTGTAAAAGTTGTTGAGATGCTCGTCATCGGTCAATTTCAACTGATACGTTTTCTTGCCTTCCTGCTTGCTGGTCAGCGTCATCGCCGTAGGAGTATCGCCGTTCAATGTCATCACGCAAGAATAGGTGTTGTAGTTTTTATCCTGTGGGGTGAGGGTAAAGGTCTCCTTGTTGCCGGTCTTCTTGTAGTTGACGATGTTCCAGGCCGGGTTCTTTTCACCGGCCTCCATCAAAAAGAGTTTCTTCTCACGACAGATGGCTCCATGACCCTCATTGTGTACAAACACCTGCACCTGGGCAGAAACGGACATCACCACAGCCGACAGAACGGCTGTCAATAAGCATTTTGTTTTCATATTACACATATCTATATTATACTGATAGTTTTCTGACTTGTGTCCAGACTGCCGCCTACACTGGTATCATATCTCTTCCATCATTTTACGAATGGTTTCGTGCATTTCCGGGAGTTTGTTCTTGACAACGTCAAAGACGATGGACTCGTCCATGTCGAAATAGTGATGGGCAATGATGTCACAGATTCCCATCGCTCCTTTCCAATCAACTTCCGGGTAGTTAGGGAGCAACTGTTTCTTTGTCATTTTGTCGATGCCTTTGATACTCTCACCAATGGCGAGCAAAAGCATACAGGTGCTTTCCAAGCGTTCCATTCCAGCAGGGGAAAGAACATAATATTGAGGGTCATCAATGTCTTTGGAGTTATTGATGATTCTTTCTATGGTAGATGCAATTCTCTGAAGAGAATAGTAAAGGAGCGCTTCGTCATACATAGATTCCGTCCCGTTGAATTCTACTGAGCAGCATGGGATTCATGTTGCTTCTTAGCCTGACAATGTCGACCGGTTTGCCGAATAATTCTTGCAGTTCTTCTTTGATATGAACCATCGAAAACAAATCCGGCTTCTTCATTTCCACACAAACATCTACGTCACTATCTTCGCTCTGCTCGTTTCTTGCCACAGAGCCAAAGATGCCAATCCTGGAAATTCCATAAGTGTCTGCTTTGGCACTTAGGTATTTGCGAAGAATCTGGATATAGTCGTTTGTTGTCTTCATTGTCCTTTCAATTTCTTGCTGCAAAAGTACACTTTTTTCTTGATACCACCAAATTTTGGTAGCAGCGAATGCAGAGAAAGTTTGCTTTCGCTGCTCCAAAATTTGGCATTTCCCTCGGTTTGCACTACCTCTGGCCTGCGGCCGAAGGTAGGCTGCACCTCGGAAATAAAAGAAAAACTTCGTTTCTCTTTGTATTTCCCTCGGTTTGCACTACCTTTGCATACGGAATCAACACACAAATATGGAAAGAATAGTAGACGAATGGAGGGGATTCCAAGGAATTGCTTGGAAGACGGAGATCAACGTGCGTGACTTTATACAGAAAAACTACACCGTGTACGACGGGGACGAATCGTTTCTCGAAGGTCCGACGGAAGCCACAAACAAACTTTGGAACCGACTGAAGGAACTGCAGAAGGAGGAGCGTGCGAAGGGCGGCGTGCTGGATATGGAGACGGAGAAGCCCGCCCTGCTGACCACCTACGGCGCAGCATACATCGACGACTCCATGAAAGAGCTGGAGACCATCGTCGGACTGCAGACGGACAAACCGCTGAAACGCGCCTTCATGCCCGGAGGCGGTCTGAAGATGGCAGAACAGGCTTGCCTCAACTACGGCTACACCCCTTCCGAAACCATACACGATTTCTACACGCAATACGTGCGCACACACAACGATGCGGTATTCGACACCTACACCCCGGAGATGAAACGCGCGCGCCACAACCATATCCTCACGGGACTGCCCGACACCTATGGCCGAGGCCGCATCGTGGGCGACTACCGCCGTGTGGCCCTTTACGGCATCGACTACCTCATCGACCAGAAAAACAAAGACCGGGCCGAGATGGGCGAACGCGAGATGTCCGACGAGGTGATACGCCTGCGCGAGGAAGTGGCTTTGCAGATCAAGGCTCTGGAGGGACTCAAGGCGATGGCCAAGGCTTACGGCTTCGACCTCTCGCAGCCGGCCAGGAATGCCCGCGAGGCCGTGCAGTGGCTCTATTTCGGTTATCTGGGAGCCGTGAAGACCCAGAACGGTGCGGCCATGTCGGTGGGCCGCGTGTCTACGTTCCTCGACATCTACATCCAGCGCGACCTGCAGGAGGGCACCCTCACCGAGAGCGAGGCACAGGAGCTCATCGACCACCTCGTGATGAAGTTCCGCATGGTGAAGTTCGCACGCATCCCGACCTACAACGAACTCTTCTCCGGCGACCCCGTATGGGCCACCCTCGAAGTGGGCGGACTCGGCCAGGACGGACGTTCCATGGTGACCAAGACCGACTACCGTTTCCTCCATACCCTCATCAACATGGAGCCGTCACCGGAGCCGAACCTCACCGTGCTCTACAGCTCGCGCCTGCCGATGAACTTCAAGAAGTACGCGGCCATGATTTCCGTCAAGACCAGCTCCATACAGTACGAGAACGACGACGTGATGCGTCCGGTGTGGGGCGACGACTACAGCATCTGCTGCTGTGTCAGTGCCACGCAGACGGGCAAGGAGATGCAGTTCTTCGGGGCACGCGCCAACCTCGCCAAGTGTCTCACCTACGCCGTCTCCGGCGGGGTGGACTCCCTGACCCGCGAGCAGTGCGGCCCGAAGTACCGCCCGATAGAGGGCGACGTGCTGACCTACGACGAGTTCATGCCCCGCTTCATGGACATGATGGACTGGCTCGCCGGCATCTACGTCAAGACGCTGAACGTCATACACTATATGCACGACAAGTATTTCTATGAGGCCGTCGAGATGGCCCTCATCGATACTGACGTGCGCCGTACCTTCGCCACCGGAATCGCCGGGTTCAGTCATGTGGTCGACTCCATCAGTGCCATCAAGTATGCCAAGGTACACATCCTCCGCGACGAGACCGGCTTCCCGCTGGAGTTCAAGACCGAGGGCGACTTCCCGCGCTACGGCAACGACGACGAGCGTGCCGACGAGATTGCGGTATGGCTGCTCAAGACCTTCATCGGAATGGTGAAGAAATACCACACCTACCGCAATTCCGAGCCGACCACCTCCATCCTGACCATCACTTCCAACGTGGTGTACGGCAAGTACACCAGCAATATGCCCGACGGACGGCCTGCCGGTGCGCCCCTTGCTCCCGGAGCCAACCCGTCATACGGGGCAGAGCAGAACGGCCTGCTGGCCTCGCTCAACTCCGTGGCAAAGCTGCCCTACGAGTACGCGCTGGACGGCATCTCCAACACGCAGACCATCAACCCGGATGCGTTGGGGCACAACGACGAAGAGCGTGCCAAGACCCTCGTCAGCGTCATGGACGGCTATTTCGACCAGGGCGCACACCACCTCAACGTCAACGTCTTCGGCATAGAGAAGCTCCAGGATGCCATGGAGCACCCGGAGAAGGAGGAGTACCAGAACTTCACCATCCGTGTCAGCGGCTACGCCGTGAAGTTCATCGACCTGACCCGCGAACAGCAACTCGACGTGATTGCGCGTCGGGCGCACGAGAGGCTCTAAAGATGCAGGAACCATTGAAGGGCTTTGTCCACAGCACGGAGAGCTTCGGCTCGGTAGACGGCCCCGGCATACGTTTCCTCATCTTCCTGCAGGGCTGCCCCATGCGCTGCCAGTACTGCCACAACCCCGACTCGTGGAAGGTGGGGGCAGGGACGGCCATGACGGCTGACGCACTGCTCGACCGTGCCGAGCGTTTCCGCCCGTACTGGGGCGCGGAGGGCGGCATCACGGTCAGCGGCGGCGAGGCCCTCCTGCAGATGGACTTCCTGTTGGAACTGTTCACCAAGGCCAAGCAGCGCGGCATCACCACCTGCCTCGACACCTCGGCGCAGCCCTTCCGCCGCACCCCACCCTTCTTCGGTCTGTTCCAGCAACTGATGGCGGTCACCGACACCGTACTGCTCGACATCAAGCACATACGCGATGCGGCGCACCGCAAACTGACCGGCCACACCAACGCCAACATCCTCGACTGCGCCCGCTACCTGAGCGAGCGCGACGTTCCCGTATGGATCCGCCACGTCCTCGTGCCCGGCATTACGGACGACGAGGACTGCCTGAAGGAGCTGGCCGCGTTCATCGGCACGCTCCACAATGTCCAGCGCATCGACGTGCTGCCGTACCACACCCTCGGCCTATTCAAATACGAGAAACTGGGAATCGACTACCCACTGCCCGACGTGCCCCCTCCCTCTGCCGAGAATATCGCGCGAGCCAACGAGATTCTATCTGGAGCGTTCCGATAAGACGCGAGCCATCCGGTCTGCCTGTTCCTTGATGACCTGGAGCGTGGAACGGTCGGCGGCAAAGACCGAGTTGAGTCCCTGCGCCTCCTGCGCCGGGTCGTTGGTGTAGGGGTCGCCCGGTCTCCACTGTTCGTGCATCGGTTCGGCAAAGCCGCCCCACCCCCAGAAATTGCAGCCGGCGAAGATGCCTCCGCGCTCCGCATGGTCTGCCACGAGCGAGAACACGTATCGGTAGTAGCCGTCGCGCCCCGTGGTCGGTGTGCCGGGAGCGTATTTCATGCTGTCGCGCGGATAGCCGAACTCCTCCATGACGAGGGGCTTGCCCAGCCGCTTGCAGATGGCGAGATGGCGGTCGATGTAGTCCTTGGTGTTCTGGCAGGCACGGCCGAGGTGCTCCGTGAGCGAGTCGCCCTTGGCCCATCCCCAGTTGTAGGGCCAGAGGTGGACGTTGCAATAGTCGACGTTTGGGTCGGCACAGATGCGCTCATAGCAGCCGTAGTCGTTCTCGCACCCCCACGAACCCTCGCTCCCGATGCTGATAAGGTGGTTCTTGTCCAAGGAACGGATGAGGGCGGAAGCCTCCGCGAGCCATTGCTCGAAGGCCGGCAGTTGTTCCTTGGCAAAGGCGCGCGGCTCGTTGGCTATCTGCCACGACATGATGGCCGGGTCCTCGGTGTATTTCTTCCCCGTATAGCGGTTGGTGCGTCCGAGGATGAAGCGCACGTGGTCGTAGAAGAGGCGGTGCGCCTTGTCGTTGGAGGCATACTGCGCCACAAAGTCCATGTAGGCCGGATAGCCGTCCTCGTTGGGGCGCGGAGCCTTCCCTGCCCCGGCCTGCTCCAGATAATAGCCGTAGCCGCCGCTCCACTCCCAGGCGTTGTTCAGATAGAGCACGGCCAGCATCTTGCGCTTGCCCATCTCCATCAGCAGATAGTCGAGACCGGCAAGGATGGTGTCGTTGTAGACACCGGGGGCTTCCTGCAGCGTGGGTTCCACCTTGGTGGTCACGCCGCGTGGGCCGTCGCTGCCCACGAGGATGCGCAGGTTGTCAATGCCCATGCGCTTCATCTCGTCGAGTTCGCGGACCAGACGCTGGCGGTCGCCGCCCTGTCCCTGACTGCCCAGAATGGCTCCGTACCAGAAATTGGTGCCTACATAGTAATACGGTTTTCCGTCGCGCACGAAGCGACCGTCTTCCACGCGGACGTACTGCGCATCCTGTGGCGCGTGCTGGCAGGCACTGCATGAAGCGGTGATGGTCATCAAGAGGATTATCAGTTTTTTCATTCGTTCGGTTTTCAGTTACCAAGTGCGAAGGTAAAGATTTTCTTCCCAACCTGCAAGTTTTTCCGCAGAAAAAACTTTTTTCCCTGCCCAGAAAAGATTTTTTCTCTGCCGAGCGCGTAAAAACTCCCTCACCGGAGCCTATTTTATAGGTGTCTACCGAAGCAGGAATAAAGCCACAAACTGACAACCTGTGTTAGGAATAA
>CAVJNH010000022.1:15675-30385 GCA_963651005.1 Oscillibacter sp. MSJ-31 | reverse complement strand
AACGGTTCTCAGAAGCAACGCGTCACCGCCTCATCCTTGCGTGACGTAACCTCATCAGGAGTCCGGCAGGGGGATAATCCCTTGCCGGATTTCTGTGTTTAGAGATAGGGGGATAAAAACCTTCACTCGAGTGAATCGATCGATTCACCCGAGTGATTTGATCATTTCACTCGAGTGAAACGATTTCAGGGGTCGGGCGCACCTATTATCTCTTGTAGGCGGAATGCCTACTGCTTCCATAAAGGTTCGTATTCCCAACCTTGAGGAAATCCCATGGCATTCGTATCAACTTCTGGATACTGTGATAGTAAGTCCTTGAAATGAGCACATAACTCATTTTGTGAATCAATGGCGTTTAGCCAATACTGCAAGCAACAAAGAACCGAATACAGCCGATTGGCGACTTCGGGCTTATTCGTTATCCATGCTTGCTTTAATGTCACCGGAAGTTGGGGCATTACAGGCATCACACGATTCCAAATACGTCCATGATGGGCACAACAATTACGAAGCGCATTGATGGATTTCATCCAACTTTCGAGGATCTCTTGTTGAGGAACGCCGTAGGAACGGGCTATTTTCTTTTTGACAGCACCATTGGCAAAATTGAAATACAGTTTTGTCAAACAGCCAAACGAAGTCAAGTCTATAAGTTTCCAGGCTGGAGGAAAGTTTTCCTTGCCATACTTCACATCATGCTCTTTGATAAAATCATCCTTGGAACGCTGTAACTCCCTATCCAAAGAGGAAAGATTCTCAGCATACTTATGCTTGTCAATAGCCAAATCGGGATTGATAAACCAGAAAGCTCCATAATTCAAAGAAAACTGGTTGATGACCTTTGCTCGCAAAGAAATCTCGATCTTTTGAATGGCGGAAAATAGCAATGTCCTCAGTTTGGCATCAAACTCATAAAGCCTCACAGCCTTCTCAAAAGTAGCATTTTCCTTATAACCTTGCTTGTCTGATGCTTTGAGAGGTCGCAAATATGCTGCAAATCTAAAGTAGCTGACATTCTCAAGGAAAGCAAAAGCCTTTCTCTCATCCATGACAACCAATCCCTCATTTTGAAGATTGGTTAAAAGTGTTGTTGTACCAAGTGGCGGGTTAGTATATTCCATACGCATATAAACAAAAAGTTCCGCCCTGGTACGCTGTTCCATGGGAAGCGTGGCGGATTCTAGTGCTGCAAAGGTACGATTATTTTCTGAATCCGCAAAATATTTGCTGACTTTTCATGATTTTTTCAAAAAAAACACTACTGTATGGCCAAAGATATTCCGTAGGCGCAACTCAAAACCTATGGCCGCTGTCAGCGGACAATCCGAACCACGTTGTGGCAGGTCTTTGCGGCTTCCGGGCGGTGGGTGACGCAGATGATGGTGCGATTCGGGAAACGGTCGGACAGTCGCTGGAACAGCGTTTTTTCCGTCTCAATGTCCAGGGCGGAACTGATTTCGTCCATCAACATGACCGCACCTTTACGCAACAATCCTCTTGCAATGGCAATGCGTTGCGCCTGTCCCTCACTCAGTTTCTCCGCGTGTTCCCCGATGACGGTGTCCATTCCCTGCGGAAGGAGGAACACAAAATCGGCTACGGCGGTATGGAGCGCGTCGCGCAGTGCTTCGTCTGTGGCCTCGGGATTGGCCAGCAGGAGATTGTCGCGTATGGAACCGGCCAACAGGGTGTTGCCCTGTGTGATGTAGACGATGTACTGCCGCATCGCAGCCCCTGTCACCTCGCTTCCGTGACGGTCGTAGAGCGACACCGTTCCCTGTTGGGGCATGAGGATGCCGTTGATGAGACGCAGTATGGTGGTTTTCCCTTGCCCGGTCTCTCCCAACAAGGCCGTGGACGTTCCGGGCTTGAAATCATGGGTGAAGACGGACAGCACGGGAGTCCGGTTCTGGGGATAACTGTAAGACACCTGTTCCATCTTGATGCCCATAGGGTCGTCGCTGCCCACAGAGACCGACGGCGTTTGTTCTTCCTGTTCCAACCGTTCCACCTCCTCCATCCGGTCTACGCTGGCCGCCGCATGGATCACCCGCGGAATGACGGACAGCAGGGTCATGATGGGGTTCTGTATCTGGGACACCAGTTGGAGGAAGGCCGTCATCACGCCGACGGTGATGATGCCGTGGCGCAACTGGATGCCGCCGTAGATGAAAGCACCGAAATAGCCGAAGCCGAACGACAGGCCGAGCAGCAGGCGCGATGCCAGCGTGAAACGTACCCGGCGGCGCACCAGAAAAGCCAGTTGTTCCTGCATTTCCTGCAGCCGCCCCGTCATGATGCGTTCGCCCTGCAACACTTTGATGGCGATGCTCTGTTCGGCACTCTCCTGAATGGTTTTCTGAATGTCGGTCTCCTCCTGCCGGATGTCCAAGGTCATTTGCTTGAGCCGATGGGAGAGGTATTTCGCACAGAGGATGACAACGGGGGTGGAGAACAACAGGCTCCACGCCAGCCAGGCGTCGTAGAAACGCATCAGCAGGAAAGCGCAGGTCAACTGCACGATGGTGACCACGATGCAGGGAATCACTTCGACGACGATGTCCGACACGGTCATCACGTCCCGTTCCAACCGCTGGCAGACATCTCCGGAGTGGAGTGTTTCGCTGCTGTCGGCAAACAGCCGTCTTCCCAAGACCTTCTGGAACAGACGCTGGCGTATGACATTCTGCAGGAGCGTGTCGGTGGTCTGGGTGAGGTAGAAGGTCGCTTGGCGCGTCAATACCAACAGCGCCACGACAGCCAGAAGCACCGCGGCTTCCACCGCCACATGGTCTGTCCATACCGCCACGTCGATGAACCGCCGGGAGAGCCACACCAGCAGCAGTCCCAACCCCACCTGCAACAGTCCCGTCGCGATGCGAAACAGAATCCTGTTTCTGAAGCCCACCGACTGTTGCCAGAACCACTTGACGTAATGTGTCATTCCAGCAATCCCTCTTTCTGCCAGGACTCCACCATCTTCCGACAGTCGCTCTTCGCTGCGGCCTCGTCCACTTCGTATTCCCGACACAGGGCCTCGGCCAGAGAGTCTGGCGTGAAGTCGCCCTGTCGGGCAGCCTCCTTCCACAGGAAAGCGGCCGTGTCGTTCAGCCGAACCAGTTTGCTGAAGTCAACGGCCTTCAGCCCTTCTGCCGTGATGATGCTCATGCCGCAAATCTGGCGGAGCACAAAGTCTTTTTTCTGTTTCATATCTCGTTCTGTTTAGTTGCTGTACTGTATCTTCCCATGAGCCGACAGCCCTTGAGCAGTATGCGCCGGAAGGGTCTGAGTCCCATCCATGCGCGCCACCGTTGCCGGGCCTTCGGAGTGGTCAGACTGCGCTTCCGTCCTTTTCTGTCGACGACGGCGATGCCTTGTGCCACGACATCGTTCCGGTGGCAATGTTCCTGAAACCCCAGATTGCCGTCGCCCTCCAAGGTGAGCCGGTCGCCGTCGATGTCCACGATGCGGTGCACCACGTAGTAGCCCCCGTCCACTTTGGCCATCACCACGTCTCCCCGTTGGAGTTCCGGGGGTGGCGGACAGAACTCCACCTTGTCCTTGTCGCCGACGATGAACGGCACCATGCTATTGCCGCTGACGGGCAGCACCACACGCTGGCCGCAGTCGATGAAGCGTTTCACCTCACCCATCAGCACCTCCGACCGGCATCTCATGGCAGCCCCTCCTTCTGCTGTTCCGTCACACCGTGCCAACATACCCGGGCGGCTTCTTCGTCGGGCAGACAGTGGAGTATATATACGTTGCTCCCCTTCAGCAGGGCTTCGGTCGATCGGTGCAGTCCGTCGGCGATGGCCTTCTCCCAGCGCTTGCCGGACACCGACTCCGTGACGGCGACGTATGCCTCCATCAGGTTGGTCGATCGGATGCGGTTGGACGCGGCCTGATACAGTCTGACCAGTGCGCCCACAGGGTAGTGTTCGTTCTTGTAGCAAGGGGTTTTGCCGCTCCAGGGCGATCCGTATACGACCGGCTTCCCCTCGTCGTCGATGCGCACTACGGGATTGTCGTCGTTGAGCAGCCGGGTGCTGTCAATGGCTTTCAGCCACAGGCGGGAGTGGGTGCTCTTTCCCGTGCCGCTCACCCCGAGAAACAGGAAAGCCCGGTCCTGCCATACTACGGTAGAGGCGTGGAACAGCAGGGTGGCGCGTGTGGCGGTGGTGAAGGCAAACAGCAGCATCAGCGTGTTGTCAATGGCATGTTGCAGCCGATGGGCCGTAGCGTGGAGTACGGCAGTACGATAGTCTACCGTACTCTCCATGAAGGCCGTTTCGCTGCCCCAACGGTAGACGATGGCCTTGTGTCCGTCGGCCATGTTGCCGCTGACGATGGTCTGTCCGTCCTCACTCTGACGGGTATCTTCGGTAAAGGTGTCGGGGATGTCCACCGTTTCCACCTCCTGCACTTCCAGACGGAACAGCGGTTCCGCCGCCTCGGTTTCAAAAGGGCGGTAGGCCGCCATCAGCTGCTCCTGTTCCGTGAGAGCCGCATTCGGCAGGGCGACGGCAAAGCAGTGGCCTGCCACCCGGTAGGTCTTGAAATCACAAAACATATTCTTCATCACGCTTCATCTTGTCCAATCTTCTGCAAAGGTAAGCATATTTGCGGACAAATCACAAAAAACATCCATGATACAATGAATTTCGGGTGAAATTTATTTGAGCCATTCAGCGCAAAGAGTGCAAAAAGACGAGGGGAGGCTTGGCGGAAATCGGGAAAAGTCGTAAATTTGCAAGCGGTTATGGACAAAAATGAAATGATTGGTATATTGAAATGTCCGAAGTGCGGCTCTGCTGGTGTGCAGTCAGAGGGGATGCTACATCTCTGCATGGATTGTGGATACAAATGGGAGGATGTCGCACGGCACGATTTAGGTGAAATGATTATTTATCAGTCTGACGAAGGGGTAAGGCTCGATGTGAGATTGGAAAATAAGACGGTATGGCTTAACCAAGAGCAAATCGGCACTTTGTTTAACAAAAGCAAAGCGACAATCAGCGAACATATATCCAATATTTTCAAAGAAGGGGAATTGGATGAAAAAGTGGTTGTTCGGAAATTCCGAACAACCACTCCGCATGGTGCTGTGGAAGGGAAGACGCAGAGCCGAGAGGTGAAGTATTACAATCTGGACGTAATCATATCTGTTGGCTATCGTGTAAAATCTATTCAAGGTACTCGTTTCCGCCAATGGGCAACGGAACGACTCAGCGAGTATCTCGTGAAAGGATTCACGATTGATGATGAGAGATTGAAGAATTTGGGCGGCGGAAACTATTGGAAGGAGCTGCTTGACCGAATCCGGGATATTCGTTCTTCGGAAAAGGTGCTTTATCGCCAAGTGCTCGATATTTATGCCACAAGTGTGGATTACGATCCACGTACAGAGGCTTCTAAACTCTTTTTCAAAATCGTGCAGAACAAGTTGCATTATGCTGCACATGGCCATACAGCGGCTGAGGTCATTTATGAGCGAGCCGATGCCGAACGACCTTTTATGGGTTTGGCTACCTTTGAGGGAGAATGGCCTTCTATCAAAGATATAAAGATTGCAAAGAACTACTTGAAGGAAGATGAACTTAAAATTCTCAACAATCTTGTTTCCGGGTATTTTGATTTTGCAGAAATCATGGCTATGGAGCATCGCCCAGTTTATATGATGGACTATGTTAGCCAACTGAATGCCATCATGCAAACTACGGGGCGTCCACTTTTGAAAGGAGCGTGCACGGTCAGCCATCAAGAAGCAATGGACAAGGCCTTGGCTGAATACCGGAAGTATCAGGTAAAGACCTTGACTCCTGTTGAGGAAGCGTATCTCGAATCCATTAATGCCTTAACTAAAATAGCCAAACAAAAGGGGAAACCCCAAAATAAAACCTCCGCGACTTAAGATTGCAAAAAGACGAAGAGGGGCTACTTGCTCCTTTCCTGTGGATGGCACATTGATTGAAACAAATGGCTCGTTCTGTATCAGTGAGTACAAAAGAATCCGGCCGTTCCGCGAACGGAACAACCGGATTTGTGATATGAGGGAGAATGGGCTTATTCGTTGGTCAACGGCACGGCGAAGTAGCCTTTCTTGCCGGTGGGATAGATGCCCTGGATGAAGAGCACGGGTTCCTTGGAGGTGGAGGTCTCCTTCACGATGTCCTGCAGATCCTCCACGGTCTTCATCGGCTGGTCGTTGACACGCTGGATGATGAAGCCCTGGGGAACGCCGGCATCCTTCAGCTTGCCGCCGCTGACCTTGGCCACCTGCAGGCCGTAGCCGATGTTCAACTGCTCCTTCTGGCTGTCGGTGACGGTGCGGAAGGTGCCGCCCAGCACATCGAGGTCGGCGTTCTTCACCACCTTCGTCGTGCCCTGCTCGTTCTTCAGGGTCAGGCTGACGGTGTGGCTCTTCTTGTTGCGCAGATAGGTGATGGACAGCTTGTCGCCGGGACGCTTCTGGGCGATGATGCCCTGCAGTTCGCCGAACTTCTTCACCTTCTGGCCTTCGATGCTCGTGATGACGTCGCCCTTCTGCAGACCGGCGGCAGCAGCGGCACCGCCTTCGACCACTTCAGCCACATAGATGCCCTCCATGGTGCCGAGGTCTATCTCGTTGCCCTTTTCCTTCTCCATGTCGACATAGGCACTCACGTCGCTGCCCTTGATGCCGATCATGGCACGCTGCACGGTGCCGTACTTCTTGATGTCGTCCACCACCTTGTTCATGATGGCGGTGGGGATGGCGAAGCCGTAGCCGATATTGGAACCGGTCTGGGAATAGATCATGGCATTGATGCCCACGAGTTCACCGCGCGTGTTGACCAGTGCACCGCCGGAGTTGCCCTGGTTGATGGCGGCATCGGTCTGGATCATCGACGAGACCCCTTCGCCCATCTGGCGGGCCTTGGCGGAGATGATGCCGGCTGTCACGGTGTTGTTCAGTCCGAGCGGATTGCCGACGGCCAGTACCCATTCGCCCACCTTCACATCGTCGCTGTTGGCAATGACGATGGCCGGCAAGTTCTTCGCGTCAATCTTGATGAGGGCGAGGTCTGTGGTCTTGTCGGCTCCGATGATGCGGGCCGAATACTCCTTGCTGTTCTCGTTGAGCGTGACGGTCAGTTCGTCGGCTCCGTCCACCACGTGGTTGTTGGTCACGATGTAGCCGTCGGCAGAGATAATCACACCGCTTCCTGCGGCGGCACGCTTCGGGGTCTGCACCTGACGCTTACGGTTGCCGTTGCCGTTCTGTCCGCGACCGAAGAAACCGCCGAACGGGTCGGAGAAGAAGTCCTCGAAGGGGTCGGAATACTCCACGGTCTGCACCTTGGAGTTGGTGACCGACTTGATGTAGACCACGGAGGGCAGCGACTTCTCGGCTGCGTAGGTCAAATCGACGGGCTGTCCCGGAGCAACGGCCGGTGCAGCCTGGGTCTTGTTGCACGATGCTGTGGAAAAGGCGATTACCATGAGGTAAACCGCTGGAAGAATGCTTTTTACAATCCTTTTCATTTCTGTTATGTTTTTGATATTATGGTTTCCGTTTCACTGAAACTGGGTGCAAATATAGCCGCAAAATATGTTAATCTGACAATCTGTCATTGTTTTTTGGTTCAATTTAACACTTGCCTATTTGGACTTAACGGCTGTTAAGCCTACAAGATTCCTCGCTTAATCGTACCTCTGGCCGAAGGTACTTACGTTAACCTTCGGTTTTCTTCCTCCTCGAAAGGCATAGCCAAAGCGAGCTTTGCTCTGCGCTTTCTTCGTTCGTCAGTTCGGAAATAAAAGAAAAAACTTCGTTTCTTCTTTGTATTTCTCTCGCTTAGTCGTACCTTTGCACTCAAATGAAATACAACGCTCATCATCAGCAGGGCGATTACGCCCATTATGTCGTGCAGAAGGAACAGCCGCTGCTGGAATTTCTGCTGGAGAACGTGCCGCAGAGCCGTAACAAGACGAAGCAGACGCTGCAGGGACGGGGCATCCGTGTGGACGGCAAGACCGTCAGCCAGTTTGACTATCCGCTGCGTCCCGGCATGAAGGTGGCCGTCAGCCGCACCAAACGCAACCAGAACCAGTTCAAGAGCCGGTGGCTCAACATCGTGTATGAAGACCGGTGGATTATCGTCATCGAGAAGCACGCCGGCATCCTCTCCATGGCCGCCGGCCACGCATCGCTCCACGTGAAGGCCGTGCTCGACGACTATTTCAAGAAGAGCCGACAGCCGTGTACGGCGCACGTGGTTCACCGACTGGACCGCGACACCAGCGGTCTGATGGTCTATGCGAAGGATATGGAGACGGAACAGATACTGGAACACCACTGGCACGACATCGTCTATGACCGCCGCTACGTGGCGGTGGTGAGCGGAGAAATGGAAGAGGACCAGGGCACCGTGGCCAACTGGCTGAAGGACAACAAAGCCTACGTCACCTATTCGTCGCCCGTGGACAACGGTGGGAAATATGCCGTCACCCATTTCCAGGTGCTCCAGCGCACCACAGACCACTCGCTCGTCGAGTTCCGACTGGAAACCGGGCGCAAGAACCAGATCCGCGTACACACGGCTGACATGGGACACCCAATTTGTGGCGACGTGAAATACGGCAACGGTGACAATCCGCTCCATCGGCTTTGCCTCCATGCCTATGTGTTGTGCATGGTGCACCCTGTCACCCGGGAACGGATGGAATTCGAGACACCCGTGCCGGCCTCCTTCCGCTCGTTGTTCAAATAACCAGAACTACTATTGCCATGCAAACATACATCGTACTGTTGCTCATGATTGTCATTGGTTTCGTGGTCGTCAAGCGCATTGCCGGCTGCCTGCTGAAAACCATTGTCACCCTCGTGTTGCTGGCCCTACTGGCTTGCCTCTATTTCTTCTGTTTCAAAGGAGGAGCAACCCTGCCGACACTGTAAGTCCGTAGACCAGCATATTGCGGGCCGTCTCGCCGAGACACTCGTTGAGGCGGCGACCGTGGTTGATGTTCCGCATCTTGAGCCATGTGGCCACGTGGAGCACCAGATAAACCAAAGGCAGGAAGAAGGCCAGCGGATGGCCGCTCGCCCAGAACACGATGCCCAGCAGGCAACTGGCCGTACCCAACAGGAGATAGAGACGCTCGCTCCACTGCGTTCCGATGCGCACCACAAGCGTCACCTTGCCGTCGCGCCGGTCGTTGTCGCGGTCCCGGTAGTTGTTCACGATGAGCAGTCCGTCCGTCACGAGGCCGCAGGCCACCGATGCCACGGCCGTCTGAAGGGTGACGGTGTGCATCTGTATATAATAGGTGATGCAGACGGGCACGATGCCGAAGAAAAGCAGTACCAACAGGTCGCCCATGCCGAGGTAGGACAGATGGGTCGTATAGAGGAAGCAGAACGCCACGCAGCAGAGTCCCACGAGAATCATCTCCACTCCACCGTAGATGACCAACGGCAGTCCTATGGCGCAGGCCACGCAGGTGGTCAGCAGAATGGCCCACTTCATGGCTCCGGCTGACACCCATCCCTGCGTGCAGGCGCGCAACGGTCCCAGTCGGGTGGCACTGTCGTCGTTGCCGCGTGCATGGTCAAAGAAATCGTTCACAAAATTGGCATCGACCTGCATGACCAGTGCAAACAGCAGGCACAAGAGGGCCGGAATCCCGTTGAAAGCACCGCCGTCCTGCCCCTGTGCGTCGGCATACGCCAACGCACATCCGATCATCACGGGGATGGCGGCTCCCGTCAGGGTCTTCGGGCGTGCGGCCAGCCACCACGCCTGCCAGGAATTCTGCTTGATGGAGTCTGTATTCATGATTTTTATCTTAAAGTCTTGCAAAAGTACGGATTATTGCGTACATTTGCAAAAAAATAAGCCCTTTTTCCATGCACAACAATCCCAGCCTTGACTTAATCGATTTCGTGGAGACCCAGATTCTGCCTCGTTATGCCGACTTTGACCGTGCCCACGGCATGGAACACGTGACGCGGGTGGTGCGGCGGTCGCTGGCCTTGGCCAGAACCACGGGAGCCGACATCAACATGGTCTATGTGGTGGCGGCCTATCATGATTTGGGGATGTCCGGACCGCGGGCGGTGCACCACCTGACCGGCGGAAAGATCCTGATGCAGGATGCGCGGCTGAAGCGTTGGTTTTCGCCCGAACAACTGAAAATCATGAAGGAAGCGGTCGAGGACCATCGGGCATCGGCCTCTCACGCGCCCCGCAGCATCTACGGCAAGATTGTGGCGGAAGCAGACCGCGACCTCTCCCCCGAGGTGGTTTTCCTGCGTGCCGTCCAGTTCGGGCTCGACAACTGTCCGGCACTGGACCGGGAGGGGCAGTGGCAGCGTTTCAAGTCGCACATGGAGAACAAATATGCGGCTACGGGATACATCCGTCTGTGGATTCACGGGTCGGAAAACGAGCGCAACCTCAAACTGTTGCGCGAGATACTGACCCGACCGCAACAGTTGCGCCAATGGTTTGAGCAGTGTTACGCCAAGGCCACCGGCGCGGAGTAAGTCAGTTGTAGAAGTTCCACGAAACGCCGATGCGCAGCACCTTTCCGTTTTGCGGATAGTGAGGGGCGAGGAACATCATCTTGTTGCCCGAACCTTTGTTGACGTGGCTCATCATGACGAAGAAACGGGTGCGCTTCAGGTGCATATTGGCGTAGACATCCACAAAGGGATAGCCGCCCAGTTCTATTCTGGCATCTGCATTCTTCTGTACGGCAAACTGCCCGATTTGCGGCAGATAGTCGGGTGCATAGTATTTGGTGAAGAACGTCGCGTCGGCTCCCAGTTCCACGGTCAGTTGTTTGACAACCAGGAATTTCAGGTAGAGGTTGGTGAAGAGGTTGACGGTAGGTACGGGCAGCACCTCCTTGTTGCTGGAGTTCTGGTACGTCACGACATTCTCCCAGTGGAGCGGTCCCAACTTGAAGTTCTGCCGCAGTTGGGCGGTCAGCAGGTTGATGTTTCCGCTCTCCTGGTAGACCCCTCCGTTCAGCCCCGTGCGCTGGTTGTTCGTCCCGACGGCATACTCCATGCCGAAATAGGTGTAGTTCTTGAGTTCCTCGATGGCGATGCGCAGTTGCGTGTCGGTCTTGTCGAGCGTGAAGATTCCCTCTATCCCCGACCGGATTTCCTTGCTCAGTTCGCCATTGTCCCACCAGAGATGTTTCGAGTGGAACTGCCGTTGGAAGAACGTCGGGGTGATGCGGTCGAAATGTGCCTTGGCCGCCAACCGTACCGTGTCGCCGAACAGGGGGAAATTCACGTCCGTCCGGAAGTTGAGGCTCACCGACCCGGCGTTGCTTCCCGTCAGGAAGAACTCTCCGTCGAGGTCGTAATGCAGTGTGCGGCCTTGGGTCTTCGACAGTTGTCCGCCCACGCTCACCAGTCCCTCCGTCCAGCTCCGCATATAGTAGGTGTCGGTCCCCTCTTCAAGGAGGTCGGGCATCTGGTATTTCCGGTGGTCGTAGCTGATGAAAGCCTTCAGTCCGGCCTTGGCATATTTGTTGAATCCCTCCATCAGGGCTATGGCAAAGGTGTTCTTCACCGACAGGTGCTTGGTCTTGTCGTAGATGGAATCACCACTGTAGATGCCCCGGTCGTCGTAGGTGTAATACGTGTTGGCGTAGTAGTTGCTGGGGGAAGCGTAAGCCTGGTTGATGCGGCTGAAGCTGTTGATGTCGAGGGTATGTATGAAGCTGGTGACGGGCACGTAGATGTGTTTGGTGTCGGTGTCCAGCGTGTCCTGTTGCTGTTGGCTGACCGTCGGGCTGTCGGCACTGCGTCCGCCGGAGGTGTCGCCGGTCTCCTGTCCGTTGCGTTGGTTCTCGCGTTGCTGCTTGTCTTTGGCCGACTCCTTGGCAAACTCCTTGGCTTTCTTTTCCGCCTCGGTCAGTTCCACCCGCTTGTAGAAGCCGAGGTTGTAGCGGTGGGTCAGGAAGAGGTGGGTGGAGTTGTTGCGGTTCCAGTTGGTCGAGAGTACGGTCGGGATTTCGTCTTCGCTGAACTGGTCTTCGATGCCCTCGGGGTGGGTCACGTAGTTGTCGTCCGTAATGCCGCCATTCTCGGCTGCCTTGCGGTGGTAGGTGGAGAAGAGGGCGTGCATCTGATACTTGTCGCCGATGTACGACGCGAAGAGGGAAGCCCCGAAATGGGAAGTGCTCTGGTTCTGGTAGTACCCTCTGGCGTAGTGGTAGTCGAGGTCGAATCCTGCTCCGAGCCGTTTGTTGGCATTCACGGCAAACTTGGCATCGATATGGTCTTCTCCGTTCTGTTT
The DNA here is from genome assembly GCA_963651005.1 of Oscillibacter sp. MSJ-31. Classification (GTDB taxonomy): domain Bacteria; phylum Bacteroidota; class Bacteroidia; order Bacteroidales; family Bacteroidaceae; genus Prevotella. The sequence goes on along the minus strand of CAVJNH010000022.1, from coordinate 18,083 downwards.
GTTGCCGCAGTTGTCGTAGCTCAGGTTGGTGAACGGCGACAGCGTGTTGACAAACTGGAAACGGTCGGGCTCCTTCATGGTGAAATCATACGGCTGCGAGAAGAAGAACTCCGAGGTCCGCGGCCTGTCCATGACGATGCGGTTGATGCGTGGCGTATAGTTGTTGCCCGTGGTGTTGTATTCCCCGTTCATGCCCGTATTGAATATCGAGTTCTGGTAGAGGTGGGGGAGGGTGTCGGTCGCGGCTGGCTGCACATCGCCGTAGCGTCGGTCCACCGTCCAGGTATAGACCCCCATGGGAATCTCCTTCTCGCTCACGGAATCCCGGCTGTTGGGATTGAAGTTGCCCGAACGGCTCTGGTCGTCCGTCACGTTGAATCCGTCGCCCGTATCCGTGATGCGGGTGAAATCATTCTGTGCCAAGGCGTTGAAGGCCACGCAACAGGTGCAGGCCAGCGTGATGATGAACTTGTTCAAAACGGTTTGTCTTTATCTTTTCTGAATAGGCGCAAGGCCACTTCCACAAACTTGAAGCCCATGGCCACCATGATGACGACGGTTCCGGCCTCATTACCCTTATAATAGTACAGATACATGCCAATGATGGCTCCGAATATGAAGATGGTGTTCAGAATGTTCTTCAGTGTTCTCATTGCTGTTCTTCCAATAGATTGGTGCAAAAGTACGAAATATCGTCCGAATGACCTAACAAAATGTGATAATTTATTTTAATTCCAGTTTCTTCTGCAGTCTGACAATCTCGTCGCGGTATTGGGCGGCCTGCAGGAAATCCAGTTCCTTGGCGGCGGCCTTCATCAGCCGTGTCGTCTCCGCGATGCTCTTTTCCAGTTGTTCCCGTGTCATGTATTGGATGACGGGGTCTGCGGCGAAAGCCACGGTCTTTCCCGGTGCCGCATCGTCCATGTTGTAGCCTTTCTGCGGTGTGCTTCCCGTGTCTTGCCGCAGATGGCTTTGCTTCAGGTTCTTCCGGATTTGCTGAGGGGTAATGCCGTGTTCCTCGTTGTAGCGCATCTGTTTCGTGCGTCGGCGCAGCGTCTCGTCGATGGTCATCTGCATGGATTCGGTGATGCGGTCGGCATACATGATGACCTTGCCGTTCACGTTTCGCGCGGCACGTCCGGCTGTTTGGGTGAGGGAACGGTGGGAACGCAGGAAACCCTCCTTGTCGGCATCGATGATGGCCACGAGCGAGACTTCCGGAAGATCCAGTCCTTCACGCAATAGGTTGACCCCCACCAGTACGTCGTATGTTCCGTTGCGCAGGTCTTCCAGAATCTTCACGCGGTCCAGTGTGGCCACCTCGCTGTGGATGTAGGCCGTCTGTATGTCGTGGTTCAGCAGGAAGGTGCTCAGTTCCTCGGCCATGCGCTTGGTCAGCGTGGTCACCAGCACGCGCTCCTTGCGTTCCTTGCGCTGCTCGATCTCCTCCATCAGGTCGTCAATCTGGTTTTCCGTGGGCCGGATCTCAATCTCGGGGTCGAGCAGTCCGGTGGGTCGGATCAGCTGCTCCACGACCACGCCCTCCGTCTGCCGGAGCTCGTAGTCAGCCGGTGTGGCCGAGACGTAGATGACCTGGTGGGTCATCTGCTGGAACTCGTCGAAGGTCAGTGGGCGGTTGTCGAAGGCTGCCGGCAGGCGGAACCCGAACTCCACGAGGTTGCGCTTCCTGGCCCGGTCGCCGCCGTACATCGCCCCGATCTGCGGCACGCTGACGTGGCTCTCGTCAATGACCATCAGATAGTCCTCGGGGAAGAAGTCGAGCAGACAGTAGGGCCTTTCCCCCTCCTGTCTGCCGTCGAAGTATCTCGAATAATTCTCGATGCCCGAGCAGTGGCCCAGTTCCTTGATCATTTCCATGTCGTATTCCACACGCTCCTTGATGCGCTGTGCCTTGATGCTGTCGCCCAGTTCCTCGAAATAGGCAATCTGCTTCATCAGGTCATCCTGTATGTGGCGGATGGCCGTGTGGGTCTGTTCTTCGGTGGTCATGAAGAGGTTGGCCGGGTAGAGCTTGTACTCGTCGAAAGTCCCGAGCCGGTCCATAGTGACCGCATCCAGTTCCTCGATGGCGTCAATCTCGTCGTCCCAGAACGTGATGCGCAGGATGACTTCGTTGTAGGCCATGGCCACGTCCACGGTGTCGCCCTTCACCCTGAAACAGCCGCGTTTCAGTTCGAGGTCGTTGCGCACGTAGAGGGCCGTCACCAGTTTCCTCAGCAGCGCATTGCGGTCCATGGTCTGTCCCCGGTGAATCTCGATGACACTCTGCTGCATGGCGACCGGACTGCCCATACCGTAGATGCAGCTTACGGACGACACGATGACCACATCCTTCCGCCCGGAGAGCAGGGCACTGACCGCCCTCAGTCTCAGCCGGTCAATCTCCT
>CAVJNH010000022.1:0-15665 GCA_963651005.1 Oscillibacter sp. MSJ-31 | reverse complement strand
CTATATAGGTGTCGGTCGAAGGCAGATAGGCTTCCGGCTGGTAATAGTCATAGTAGCTCACGTAGTATTCCACGGCATTGTGCGGAAAGAAACCGCGCATCTCTTCGTAGAGCTGTGCGGCCAGCGTCTTGTTGTGGGACAGGATGAGGGTCGGCTTGTTGACGTTGGCAATGACGTTGGCCACGGTAAAGGTCTTTCCGGACCCCGTCACACCCAACAACACCTGGGCGGTGTCGCCGCGTGCCACACCGTCGGTCAGTTGGCGGATCGCCGCGGGCTGGTCGCCGGTAGGTTGATATTCGGAGACGAGTTCAAATTTCATGGAACTGCAAAATTACACAATTTCCTCGTAAAAAAAGTTATCGCAATCCACTATTTGCTAAAAATCGTTTGAAAACCTTTGCTTTTCCATGGAAAATGAGTAATTTTGCACGTCAAATCAAGTACAAGGATGAACAAGAAGTCAATCATTATCTTCTGTATGACTGCTCTGCTGTGTAGTTGTGCCACGGAGTTCAACAAAGTCTACAAGACACCAGACAATGATTATAAATACGAATTTGCCAAGCAGTGCTTCGCAGAAGGCAAGTTCCAACAGGCCATTTCGCTGTTGCAGGATGTGGTGACTTTCCGCAAGGGAACGGACACCGCCGAGGAGAGCCTCTATCTGTTGGCGCTGTCGCAGTATTGCAACCGGGACTACGAGGCGGCCAGCGAGACATTCAAGAAATACTATGCCACCTACCCCAAGGGGATGTTTGCCGAGCAGGCCGCCTTCAACATCGGCCAGTCGCTCTTCGAGAGTACGCCGGAGCCCCGTCTGGACCAGACCCCCACGATAGGTGCCATCAATGCCTACCAGCAGTTCCTCGACGTTTTCCCCGACTCCGAGTTGCGCGGTGTGGCCCAGCAGCGGATGTTCGACCTGCAGGACAATCTGGTGAAGAAGGAATTGCTCTCTGCCGAACTCTACTATCATCTCGGCGGCTACTTCGGCAATATCAACGCCAACACCGAGAGCAACTACGAGGCTTGCATCATTACGGCGCAGAACGCCCTCAAGAACTATCCCTATACCAAATTGCGCGAGAAGTTCTCCGTACTCATCATGCGCAGCAAGTTTGATTTGGCAGAAAACTCCTCCGAGGAGAAGCGCATGGAGCGTTACCGCGATGCGGAAGACGAGTGCTACGGTTTCCTCAACGAGTATCCCGACTCGGAAGAGGCTCCCCGTGCCAACCGGTACATCGCCAAGTGTAGGAAGATTACCGGCGACTGACCCGCCGCCATTCCGCGACCACATTCCATACTGCGTCAGACCATAATTGTGTAAAAAGTTTAAGATTAAATATCTATGGATTACAAGAAATCAAAAGCACCGACAAACACCGTGACCCGCAACATCATGAATCTCTGCAACGAGACGGGGAATCTTTATGAGAGTGTTGCCATCATCGCAAAGCGTGCCAACCAGATTAGTGTACAGATCAAGGAAGACCTGTCGAAGAAGTTGGCCGAGTTCGCCTCCTACAACGACTCGCTCGAAGAAGTGTTTGAGAATCGCGAGCAGATAGAAATTTCGCGCTACTACGAGAAACTTCCGAAGCCGACACTGCTGGCCACCCAGGAGTTCATCGACGGTGAGATTTACTGGCGTGATCCCAGTCGCGATCAACATTCCGAGGAACAAAACTGACCGTTGCCATGATTCAGCGTAAGCAGACCGTCTTTCTCCTCCTGGCGGCTGTCGCCGGGGTGTTGACCCTGTGCCTGCCTTTGGCCACGATTGATGCCGAAGGTTTCACCCTCTACCGCGTGTACAGTCTTTGGATGACCACTTCGGGCGGTGCGCCCAGCTATCTGCCGTGGCCTTTGTTCGCGGTCATGCTGTTGGCCGCATCCTTGAGTGTCTATACGATTTTCCGTTATATGCACCGCCCACTGCAGGCCAGTCTCTGTCTGGTCAACATCATGCTCCACGTCATCTGGTATGTGGCGTTGATGGTGCTCAGCAAGTTCTTGGCTCCCAACGCGGCAGACTTCCATCTCTGCTTTGCAGCCGTCTTGCCTGCAGTCTCTCTTGTCCTGTGTTTCATGGCCCGTCAGAGCATCCTCTCCGACGAGCGCAAGGTAAGGGCGGCAGACCGTCTTCGCTGACGGCGTCCGCCCCACCGGCTCTTATTGGGGGTGGCGGTCTATGAAAATCTGTACGGCACTGTTGCCCATCTGTTTGGCCTTCTGTAGGTTGGCCTTTCCTTCTGTTTTGTTGCCTGACAACCATTGGGCAGCCCCCAGGAAGTAGTACCCGTCACTGTCGTCGGGTGCGAGGGCGATGAGCTGCCGTGCGGCTTCGAGAGCTTCCGGGTACATGGCGACGCGCACGAGGAGTGCCGTCTTCTCCGCCAGATAGAGCGTGGCCTGCGGTTCCATTCCGACGGCCTTGTCGATGTCGTTGAGGGCTTGCTGATACAACCGCCCTGCCACTTCCGACTGTTCGCGCAGATAGTAGAACTGGGCATTGAGCTGCGCCGCCATCAGGCTTTCGTATTCGTTGTAATCGGCCACGGCCTGACGGAATTTTCCTGCTTCGTGCCGGGCTTGTGCGCGAGCCAACAGATAGGGCGCGGCCTCCTTCAGATAAGGCTTGTTGAAGAGAGCCACTGCGCTGTCCAGCAGTGCCAGTTGTTGGGTCGTGTCTTTCAGTTGTGCCTTGCATTGTGCTGCGGCATAGAAGATGTCGGCACTGCGCAGGTCGCTGCTTGTCAACTGCATATACCGGTCGAAAGCCTCGTCAAATTTTTGCTGTGCGTAGAGAATCTGTGCCTCCTGCTGCATGTAAATGCTCTGCGCATCCTCCTTGTAGGCTTCGCGCGATTCCTCCAGTGCCTTGTCGAGCGTCCATGTGGCAAACGATTTCGCGCTGTCCTGCAGACAGTACTGGAACACGGTCTGGGCGTACCGATAATGGGCATCGGCCTTGTTGTCGCTCTTGCGTGTGGCTTGCCGGAGGTAGTCGTCGGCTTCTTCGTACTGCTGATGGCTGGCGGCAATCTCGGCCAGACTGACGTAGCCGTCAGCCGAAGCCGGATATTGTTTGGCGAAGCGCGCAACGTAGTCCGCATACCGCTGCGCGTCGAAGGCGTTGCGGGCTACGAACAGGGCGAGCAAGGCATCGTTGAGGCTTTCCGGAACGGCAATGGCAATGCTAGTGGCCTGGAAGACGGGGTCGTTGGGGCTTAGTCCGTTGAGGCGCAGACTGGCTGCAAAGGGTGCGGAAACGGCATAGACGGCTTCCTGTTTGGTGTCAGAGGACGGCTGGACCAGTCCGACGACTTCCCCTTGGGCGTTCAGCACGGGTGTTCCCGTCTCCGGGGCGGCAGTAGCCTCAATCGTGTAGTACCGGTACGACTCCATGAAGGTCTCGCTGCTTTTCACCGCCGCTTTCACTGCCCCCGGCTTTTTGTTGACCGAATAGGGCAGCATCCAGATTTCGTCGCCGTCGGTGGCCTGTGTGGCGGCCACGGCCAGTGCGCTGGCTTTCTTGGTCTGCACACGGAACTTGGCCACATCGTAGGTTTCGTTGGCTCCCGTCAGACTCTCGACGGGCCATTCCTTGCCGGCTGCGTCGATGACGATGGCCCGCTGTGCTCCCCGGAAAGGCGTGTAGCTGCTGACAGCCTCCCCGTTGTCGGCAATGAAGAAGCCGGTGGCACTGGCCAACAGGTTTCCGTCGGTGCCGAAGGTTTTCAGCGTGAACACGCTCTTGGCCGCTTTTGCAGTCCACGAAGGCGACTGCGCATGGGCGGCCAACACCATGGATGCCAGAATGAATACAAAGACTTTTCTCCAGTTGGATGACACTATTTGTTTCATGATTATCTTTCTTAATATGAGTTTTTCCTGTTTTATGGGCGTTTGAGCAGTTGTTTGGCATTGGCAATGGCCGCTTCCGACACGTCACTGCCGCTGAGCATCTGTGCAATCTCCGAGATGCGTTCCTCGTCGGTGAGACGCTGCATCCGGCTGACGGTTCCCGTCTCGCCCTCCTGTTTCGACACCCGGTAGTGCACCGTTCCGAGTGCGGCAATTTGCGGCAGGTGCGTGATGGAAATGACCTGCCTGTCGTTGGCCCCCATTTCCTTCATGATTTCCGCCATGCGTTCGGCAATCTTTCCGCTGACACCGGTGTCTATCTCGTCGAAAATGATGGTGGGCAGCTTGACGGCTCCGCTGATCATGGCTTTCAGCGACAGCATGATGCGTGCGATTTCACCGCCGGAGGCCACGTGCGAGATGGGTTGGAGCGGACTGGACGTGTTGGCACTGAAAAGGAACGATATTTCGTCGTGTCCGTCCCGGCGCAGTGCCGTCGTGTCGATACGGATCTGGAAGCGCAGATTCGGCATTCCCAGAACGGTCAGCCGTTCGTGCATCTGCCGCTCAATGTCTTCCGCCGCCTGCTTCCGTTTCTGCGACAGTTGTCCGGCCTGTTGTTCGCACGCTTGGGTCAGCGTGTCTATTTCGGTGCGCAGGCTGTCCAGTGCGTCGTCTCCGTTCTCCATGTCCTGAAGCTGTGTGCCGTACTGGTCGCGCAGGGCGATAAGCCCTTCCACAGTGTCCACGTGGTGTTTCCTTTGCAGGGAATAGATGGTGTCCAGCCGCTTCTCGGTCTGTTCCAGTGCCGCAGGGTCAAATTCCGTGTCGGACAGCCGACGCTCGATGTCTTGCGCCAGATCCTTGATTTCGATGTGGCAGGACTCGATGCGTTCTGCCCATGCTGCGGCTTCCGGCAGGACGTTGCTGACGGCATGGAGCGCGTTGAGCGTCTTGCGCAACTGCGGACCGACACCGCTTTCCTCTGCTGACAGACAATTGCTTGCCGTGAAGAGGGCGGTCTTGATGTCCTCGCTGTGCGCCATCATGTCGTGCTGCTGTTCCAGTTCCTCCTGTTCCCCTTCCTGAAGCCGGGCTTCCTGCAACTCGTTGTACTGGAACTGGATGAAGTCCCGGTTCTGCAGGCTCTGCCGGATGCGCTCCTCCAGTTCCTCCAGTTCCCTGCGCTTTTCCCGCAGTTGGTCGAAACGTGCCGTGTAGTCACTCAGCAGAGACTGGTTTCCTGCAATGATGTCGACCACCTCCGTCTGGAAATCCTGTTTCCCGAGCAGCAGGTTCTGGTGCTGCGAGTGGATGTCGATCAGTTGTTCGCCCAGTTCCTTGAGCAAGGAGAGCGGGACGGGTGTGTCGTTGACGAAGGCGCGGCTTTTTCCGGCAGCCGTGAGTTCCCGGCGCACGATGCAGTCTTCGGCATCGTAGTCCACGTCGTTGTGCTCGAAGAAGGGCTGCATCCGGTAGCGTGACAAGTCGAAGTGTGCTTCCACCACGCATCGGTCCGCGCCCTGCTTGATCGTTTTCGAGTCTGCCCGTTGTCCGAGCAGCAGTCCGATAGCCCCCAGAATGATGCTCTTTCCAGCCCCGGTCTCTCCGGTGATGACGGAGAATCCCGGTTGGAACTCGATGTCGAGCTGGTCGATGAGCGTGAAATTCTTGATGTATAGTCGTTTAAGCATGATATGTCTCGGTCTTTTTTACAACAATGTCTCCAGTTCGTCGATGATGTCTTCGGCCACGGCCTGCTTGTCTTTCCTGTCGAAGTTCTTCTGTCCGTTTGGGCTGACGATGCTGATTTGGTTCTGGTTCGATTGGAAACAAGTGCCCTCGTTGCGCAGTGAGTTGAGCACGATGAAGTCGAGGTTCTTGCGGACGAGCTTGTCCTGTGCGTGTGCCACCTCGTTGTCCGTTTCGAGGGCGAAGCCCACGAGCCGCTGTCCTTCCTGTTTCATCTGTCCGAGCTGTGCCGCGATGTCGTGGGTGGGCTGCAGGCGGATGACGAGGTCGTCCTTCCCCCGCTTGATTTTCTGTCCGGCCACCGTTTCCGGCTTGAAGTCCGCCACGGCTGCGCAGAGGATGGCGGCATCCGTCTGCGGGAACATCCCGACGGCGGCGTTGTACATCTCTTCGCAGCTCTCCACGTCTATCCGCCGGACGGCAGGGTGGGGCGTTTCCAGTGCCACCGGGCCGCTCACGAGCGTCACGTCTGCACCGCGCAGGGCACAGGCTCTGGCCAGTGCAAAGCCCATCTTTCCGCTGGACCAGTTGCCGATGAACCTCACGGGGTCTATCTTCTCGAAGGTCGGCCCTGCCGTGATGAGGATTTCCTTTCCCTGCATGGATGTCCGCGTGCAGAGTGCGCGGTCGAGGTAGTCGACGATGCGTTCAGGCTCTTCCATACGCCCTTTGCCTTCCAGTCCCGAGGCCAGGAAACCGTCCTGCGGCTCGATGATGCCTACGCCCAGCGACTGCAGCCGCCGGATGTTGTCTTGTGTCGTCGGGTGACGGTACATATCGAGGTCCATGGCTGGGGCGACGAAGACAGGGGCCTTCATCGACAGGTAGGTGGTGACGAGCATATTGTCTGCCACGCCGTGAGCCATCTTCCCCAGTGTTGCGGCGGTGCATGGGGCAATGACCATGGCATCGGCCCAAAGTCCGAGTGCCACGTGCGAGTGCCACGTGCCGTCGCGCTGCGAGAAGAACTCGCTGATGACGGGCTTCTGTGTCAGTGCCGACAGGGTGATGGGGGTGATGAACTCCTTGCCTGCCGGCGTGATGACCACCTGTACCTCCGCACCGCGCTTGACCAGTCCACGGATGATGAGGCAAGCCTTGTAGGCCGCTATCGATCCCGTGATGCCTAATACAATCTTTTTCCCTTTGAGCATATCGCGTTACTGTCGGACTGCTTTGGCCACCGCGCGCAGGCGGATGCGTGTCAGCACCTGTTTGGTGTTGTTGGTGAAGTCGCCTCCCATAATCCAGTTGTAGTAGCCGGGATCCAGGTCGAGCACGGTGGTTACGGGCTTCCCCTTGTGTTTCCCGAAGTTGAACACCTCGATGAGCATCGGGTTGCCGTCCTTGTCGAGCACGGTCTTTCCCGTGCGGTCTTTCAATTCGCCCCAGACGATGCGTCCGGCAAAGTCCACGTTATTGTTCATGCGCGAGAACTCGGCCAGGAACTTCATGTCGTTCTTCAGCACGCGTTCGGGGTCTTCCTGCCGTTCGGCGGTGTACATATCGAGTTCGCCCTGCAGCACGCGGTAGGTGGCTTCCGTATCTTCGTCGGCACGGTGTGCGGTGAAGTCCTCTTCCATCTTCCGTCCGCAGTAGAACTTATAGGCGGCGGCCAGGTTGCGGCGTTCCATCTTATGGTAGATGGCCTGTGCGTCAATCAGGTTCCGCTTCGAGAAGTCGAAGTCGATGCCGGCACGGAGAAATTCCTCGGCGAGCAGGGGCACGTCGAAATGGTTGGAGTTGTAGCCCGCCACGTCGCTGTCGGCGAAAATCCGGCAGATGTCCTGTGCGATGTCGCGGAAGGTGGGCTGTCCTTGCACGTCCTCGTTGCTGATGCCCGTGAGCTGTACGACCTCGGCAGGGATGGGTATTCCGGGGTTGACCAAGTGGTTTCCGCGCTCTTCGTGTCCGTCGGGGAACACCTTGATGTAGGAAATCTGTATGATGCGGTCCTTTACGAGGTCCAGCCCTGTGGTTTCGAGGTCAAAGATGACGAGCGGTTTCTGTAAGTTGAGTTTCATGTGTCTGCTGTTGCTGTGTTCCTGATCAGTTATTGATGAGCATGGGCATCAGCAGCATGAGCACGTCCTGTCCTTCGGGCTGCTCCGAGGGGACGACCAGTCCGGCGCGGCTGGGGTCTGCCAGTTGGATGACGATGTTCTGGCAGTCGAAACTGCTGAGCACCTCGATGAACGACGAACCCTTGAAACCGATGCTCATGGTCTGCCCGTTGTAGTCGCAGCTCATGCGTTCGGTGGCGGTCTTCGAGAAGTCGAAGTCCTCGGCATCCAATTGCAGCGTGGAGCCTTCCACGTGGAAGCGTATCAGGTTACTGGAGTCGTTGGCGAAGGGCTGTACGCGGCGCAGTGCGGCGAGCAGCTGGAGCCTGTCGACGGTCAGCGTGTTGGTGTTGTTCTGCGGAATCACGGAGTTGTAGTTGGGGTAGCGTCCCTCAATCAGCCGGCAGGAGAGTTCCCCGTCGCCATAATTGATGACGGCGTTGCGGTCGTTGAAGCGGATCTCCACGTCGCCGCCGTCCTTCTGGAGCAGGTTCTTGAGCAGCGAGGCGGGCTTTTTGGGGAGGATGAAGGTGGCCGGCTTCTCGCTGTGTACGGTGTAAATCCTATTGCGCACGAGCTTGTGGCCGTCGGAGGATACGATGGCGAGGTGCTCCGGCGTGAGGTCGAAGTAGATGCCGTTCATGACGGGGCGCAGCTCGTCCTGTGCCGTGGCGAAGAGCGATCGGTTGATGTTGTCGGCCAGCACGTTGCCCGACAGGATGATGGTGTTTGCCTCTCCGGAGACGGGCGGATACTGCGGATATTCGTCGGCGTTGTCCACAGGCAGCGAGAAGAGACCGTTCTGGTAGCTGATTTTCGCGATGTTGTCCTGTAGGTTGACGTCGAAGGTGATGGGTTGCTCGGAGAAGCCCTTGATGGCTTCGAGCAGGTCGTGGTTGTTGATGGCGAAGCGTCCGTTGCTGTCGCAGTCAGTCAGTTCCATCTGCATGTTGACGACATTCTCGCTGTCGGAGGCTGTCAGGTGGAGCGTTCCGTCCTGGACGTCAAACAGGAAGTCGGCCAGAATCGGTTGTGAGTTTTTGCTGTTGATGACCTTTGCGAGGGCATTGAGTCTGCTGCTGAGCGCAGTGCTTGATACTGTAAATCTCATGGATATTGTTGCTTGTTTGTTTTTTAGCTTGTTTTTTACGACTACAAAAATACAAAAATAGTTGTTGACACGCAAAAATATTTGGAGAAAAATGTCCTTTTTAGAACATTTTTTCGTAATTTCGCAATCTGAAACATAACAAACGAACAAACAAGTAACACGAATTATGGAATTAACAGGAAAAGTCATTGCCGTAATGCCGGCAAACAGCGGAGTGTCTGCACGCACCGGGAATCCCTGGATGTCGCAGGAATATGTGATAGAAGTGCCGGGACAGTATCCGAGAAAGTGCGTGTTCCGCATTTTCGGAGAGGATCGCATCAAGCAGTTCAACATCCAGCAGGGTGAGGACCTGACGGTCAGTTTCGATATTGACGCACACGAGTACAATGGTCGCTGGTTCAACGAAATCCGTGCCTACAACGTGAGCCGCACACCGGTGGGTGCTCCGATGGCTGCCCCGGCCATGCCCGCCGGACAGGGTGCCGTTTCTCCGTTCCCGCCGGCTCAGGAGCCTGCTGCCGGGAGCAGCGACGACCTGCCCTTCTAATCGGGCTGGCTACGGACAGTAAACGTATGAAAAAAGCGGAGGCCGCAACCCATCGGGTGCGGCCTCCGTTCCGTATATGCGAGAGGGGGAAGGGTGCTTATTCGCCCTTCTCCATCTGTGCTTTCAGGTTGGCCAGTACGTCGAGGTCGCCCAGCGTGGTGCTTGCAGCGATGTTCTCGATCTTCGGCGTGTCCTCCTTCTTGGTGGTGCGGGTCTTCTTGGCGGCAGCTCGCTTCTCCTCGCGCTGCGGGTCTTCGAAGGTGCGGCTGTGGGAGAGGATGATGCGCTTGGAGTCCTTGTTGAACTCGATGACCTTGAAGGGCAGCGTCTCGCCCAGAACGGCCTGCGAACCGTCTTCCTTCACGAGGTGCTTGGGAGTGGCGAAGCCTTCGATGTTCTCGTCGAGCTGTACGACAGCACCGCGCTCCAGCAGTTCGGTAATCTTGCCCTCATGGATAGAACCGACGGGGTACTTCTCTTCGAAGGCATCCCAGGGGTTGTCCTCCAACTGCTTGTGGCCGAGGGAGAGACGGCGGTTCTCCTTGTCGATGTCGAGCACGATGACGTCAATCGGTGCGCCCACCTGCGTGAACTCTGACGGATGCTTCACCTTCTTGGTCCAGGAGAGGTCGCTGATATGGATGAGTCCGTCCACACCTTCCTCCAGTTCGACGAAGATGCCGAAGTTGGTGAAGTTGCGCACCTTGGCGGTGTGCTTGCTGCCGACGGGGTACTTGACTTCGATGGTCTCCCATGGGTCTTCCTTGAGCTGCTTGATGCCGAGCGACATCTTGCGCTCGTCGCGGTCGAGGGTGAGGATTACGGCCTCCACCTCGTCGCCCACCTTCAGGAATTCCTGGGCGGAGCGCAGGTGCTGGCTCCATGACATTTCCGACACGTGGATGAGTCCTTCGACACCGGGCTGTACTTCTACGAAAGCACCGTAGTCTGCGATAACCACCACCTTGCCCTTCACGTGGTCGCCCACCTTGAGGTTGGCGTCGAGGGCATCCCACGGGTGCGGGGTGAGCTGCTTCAGGCCGAGCGCGATGCGCTTCTTCTCGTCGTCGAAGTCGAGGATGACCACGTTGAGCTTCTGGTCGAGTTCCACCACCTTGTGCGGATCGTCCACGCGGCCCCAGGAGAGGTCGGTAATGTGGATGAGTCCGTCCACGCCGCCGAGGTCGACGAATACACCGTAGGAGGTGATGTTCTTGACGGTTCCTTCGAGAATCTGTCCCTTTTCGAGCTTGCTGATGATTTCCTTCTTCTGGGCTTCCAACTCGGCCTCGATGAGTGCCTTGTGGGAAACCACCACGTTGCGGAATTCCTGGTTGATCTTGACCACCTTGAACTCCATGGTCTTGCCCACGAACTGGTCGTAGTCGCGTATGGGGTGAACGTCAATCTGGCTGCCGGGCAGGAAGGCCTCGATGCCGAAGATGTCGACAATCATGCCGCCTTTGGTACGGCACTTGATGTAGCCCTGGATGACTTCCTCGTTGGCGAGAGCCTCGTTGACGCGCTCCCAGCTCTTGGAGAGGCGGGCCTTCTTGTGGGAAAGGACGAGCTGGCCTTTCTTGTCTTCGGCGTTCTCCACGTAGACCTCCACGGTGTCGCCCACCTTGAGGTCGGGGTTGTAGCGGAATTCCGAAGCGGGGATGATGCCGTCGCTCTTGTAGCCGATGTTCACGACCACTTCCTTCTTGTCGGCGCTGATTACAGTGCCCTCGACCACCTGGTGCTCGTTCACTTTGTTGAGTGTCTCGTCGTAGGCTTTGTCGAGCTCTTCCTTGCTGACATTGGCCGTCTTGCCGTGTTCAAACTGATCCCAGTCGAAGTCGGCCAGCGGCTGTACGTTCTTTGTTAATTCTGACATGATAATTAAAAAATTGTTTGTTAATTTTGATAAAGTTAGACTTTATGTGAACTGTGGTTGCGGGCTCGTTCCCACAAACCGGCTGCAAAGTTACGAAAAAATCGGTTCACCGCCAAGGATTTTCCGCTGAAAGTTGCGAAAGTGGCGCATTTCCAGTCTCTTGCGGCGTTCTTTAGTAGCTGCGGGCGATGATGACGCGGGCTTTCGCGGGCTTTCCGCTCACCATGTCCGTGCCGGGTGTCTGTTCGTAGGCGAAGGGCACGCAGCGGATGGTGGCCTGGGTCTCTTCCTTGATTCTGGCCTCGGTCTCGGCAGTGCCGTCCCAGTGGCAGAGGAAGAAGCCGCCGTCCTTCACGCGCTCCTTGAACTCCTCGTAGTCGTCGCACTCATAGACGCGGGCGTCGCGCCAGATGCGGGCCTTCTCGAAGATGTTCCGCTGGATGTCCTCCAGCAACTGCTCCACGTATTGGGCAATGCCTTCGACGGGGCGCGTCTCCTTCTCCAGCGTGTCGCGGCGCATCACCTCGACGGTGCCGTTCTCCAGGTCGCGTGCGCCCATCACCAGACGCACGGGCACGCCCTTCAGCTCATAGTCGGCAAACTTGAAGCCGGGGCGTTTGTTGTCCGAGTCGTCGTATTTCACGCTGATGCCCTTGGCACGCAGTTCGGCGATGACGGGTTGCAGGCGTTCGCTGATGTGGCTGAGGTCGTCGCCCTTGGAGATGGGCACGATGACCACCTGTATCGGGGCGAGGCGTGGGGGAAGCACCAGTCCGTTGTCGTCCGAGTGGGTCATGATGAGTGCGCCGATCAGACGGGTGGAGGCTCCCCATGAGGTGGCCCATACGTATTCGGGCTTGTTCTCCTTGTTCAGGTAGGTGACGTCGAACGCCTTGGCGAAGTTCTGTCCGAGGAAGTGCGACGTACCGCTCTGCAGGGCCTTGCCGTCCTGCATCATGGCCTCGATGGTGTAGGTGTCGAGGGCTCCGGCGAAACGCTCCGTCTCGCTCTTCACGCCCTGCAGCATGGGCACGGCCATCCATTCCTCGGCAAACCGGGCGTAGACCTTCAGCATCCGGCGGGCTTCCTCCTCGGCCTCCTCGCGCGTGGCGTGGGCCGTGTGGCCTTCCTGCCAGAGAAACTCCGAGGTGCGCAGGAAAGGGCGCGTGCGCATTTCCCACCGCATCACGTTGCACCACTGGTTGCACATCAGGGGCAGGTCGCGCCAGGAGTGGATCCAGTTCTTGTAGGTGTTCCAGATGATGGTCTCCGAGGTGGGGCGTATGATGAGTTCCTCCTCCAGTCTGGCGGCAGGGTCCACCTCCACGCCGCTCCGGTCTTCCTTGGCGCGCAGACGGTAGTGGGTCACCACGGCACACTCCTTGGCGAAGCCCTCCACGTGCTCTGCCTCGCGGCTGAGGAACGATTTCGGTATCAATAGCGGGAAATAGGCGTTCTGTGCGCCCGTCTCCTTGAACATCTTGTCCAGCTGCTGCTGCATCTTTTCCCAGATGGCGTAGCCGTAGGGCTTGATGACCATGCAGCCGCGCACGGCAGACTGCTCGGCCAGTTCGGCCTTGACCACGAGGTCGTTGTACCACTGGCTGTAATTGTCAGCCCGCTTGGTCAGCTCTTTAAGTTCTTTTGCCATATTATAATTAATGTGTAGTTTTTCCGAATTTGGGCGCAAAGGTACAAAGAATTTTTGAGAAAACTCCCGGCAGGGGAAACTTTTCTTTTAGGGGTTTTTAGGATGTTGATATTTAGATGCGACCGCCATGCGCATTGGCGGAGCCGCACCTTTTAACCAAATTGTAATTCTAATTCCATTTGAACAGTTTCTGCTTTTTTAACTGGTAGGATGCCTATGTTTTTTTGGGCGGTTGTAGGCATTATTCCATTCCAATCATTTTCATCAAAAACCCCTGTGGACACAATTGCTCGGGTCAACATCTTGACTACGGGAACTGCTACACTGTTTCCTATTAGATGCATCCATCGAGCCCGTGATTCAGGCAACTTGAAATCAGCGGGGAATCCTTGTATCTTACAAGCCTCGGACTTGGTGATTTTTCTGAATTTCTTCTTGTTATATATTTCCTTCATGAAATTATCTTTCCATTGCTCAGCATTTGCGGCCTGCAACTCTTCCGTCGAAATATAATCGTTCGTGTCGCTAGCTACCAATGTAGGGTATATTTTGGATGAAGGCAGGAATATTCGGTTTATTCCATTCAGCCCGGTGCTGATTTTTGTGTTTTTGAAATCATAACGCATCTCAGTACACTTTACGATTCCTTCTTTCTCAAGTTTCCGCAAGGTGTCCATTATGCCAATCTTTCTTTTCTTGAACTCTTTGTTTACCTTTAATTCATCGACCATAATGCGTCCGTTCTTGCAGCACGACAACAAGAATTTTTCTCCTTCTTCCAAACAAGACGGCACTTCACGGATTTCATAGTAATATGGGCTATGTTTCAGAATCTCTTTTTTCACCAGCTCTTCTAACTCTTCAAGGGTAATTGTGGAATCAAGCTCTTGGAAATGCTTTAGGCTCAAAGCATTCCCGTCCAATATCCCGTATTGGCTTTTTCTGCGGTTCCTCAGTAGCAAGGTGCAGATGGTTTTCTCGCGTTTCGTGGTGTCTTGTATGTCCCAAGAATGTACAGTAGTATGTCCGTTTCTAAGGTCATTAAACAGGAAGTAGTCATTAAATCCCTGCTCGTTGCAGGACAAACTCCAACGAGCGGTATTTGCTCTATTTTGTCTATTTACCTCTGTATTATAGTCGTCAATCACATCGCTTAGGCACACTTGACCGGGAGTCGGATTGGGAATACAAAACCTCTTTTGGTACTTTTCTTCCTTGAAACCAATGATATAAATCCTAACTCTTGTCTGAGGAACTCCATAATCGTAAGCATTAAGAAGGTAAATGTTGG
Source organism: Oscillibacter sp. MSJ-31 (assembly GCA_963651005.1). Classification (GTDB taxonomy): domain Bacteria; phylum Bacteroidota; class Bacteroidia; order Bacteroidales; family Bacteroidaceae; genus Prevotella. Next base: position 1,495 of record CAVJNH010000022.1, on the reverse strand, counting down.
CATAATATCCAGCTTGCTTTATTCTGTCAAGAATGTAGTCCAATGCCTTAGAGTTTCGTGGATCGGCCAATCCTTTCACATTCTCGAATATAAAGGCTTTGGGTCTAACCTTATTCAAAAGATAGATAGTATCATTCCACAGTTGTCCTCGGTCATCGTCAAATCCTAGTTTTTTACCAGCAATTGACCAACTTTGACAAGGGACACCAGCAGTCATGAAATCATGGCTTGGGAGCGTCTTCAACGTGGTGATGTCGCCAAGATTTCTATCGGGAGTTTCGTGAAAATTTTCACAATAAGCGTTTATCGCATCTTTGGCGATTTCGCTGAATCCAACGCTCTCGCCTCCCATGCTTTTGGCAGCTATGTGAAATCCGCCTATTCCTGCAAACAAATCTACAAAGGTGAATTTTGCCATCATTTGAGCCTATAATTGTTCATGTTTTCAGGAGGCTCAATTCCAAGGAATTCTCTATAGATACGCTCCTTATATACAGTTCCAAGTTCATTGATTTCATTTCTATTCATAAGTTTTCAATCGTTTCTGAATCCCAAATTAGTTTTTCCATTGTTACTCCGAGACATTTTGAAACGCAAAAGTACAAATGTTATTTTGAAATTATGAACTTTCAACTATATTTAACATGAAATATTGGGAATTTATTGCCAAATAAGAAATAATTATAGATGTCTCTTTCTAATTGTCACCGTAGAATAGTTCGATGGATACGTCTTGTCCTCACAGACGGGAAAGTTTTCGCGCACCGATGTAGAGGCCGACGGGACTCGGCTTGAAGCAAGCAGTGTTTGTGGGTGGCAAGGAGCAACGAACTTCTAACGCGCCACCCGACCCCTGAAATCGTTTCACTCGAGTGAATCGATCAAATCACTCGGGTGAATCGATCAATTCACTCGAGTGGCGGTTTTTGACCCCTCGTTCCATTTCCGCTCGGTTTGCACTACCTCTGGCCTTCGGCCGAAGGTACTCCCGCTCGCTTAATCGTACCTCTGACGCTGCGCGTCGAAGGTAGGCTGCACCTCGGAAATAAAAATAAAACCACGGTTTTATTTTGTATTTCGCTCGGTTTGCACTACCTTTGTCGGCAAAATCATCAGAACGACAGATGGGCAGACACTCCGGTTCGAAAACCAAGCTGCACCCTGTACGCCTCGTGCGGAAGGTGCTTCTTTGGATTGTGGCAACGTTCTTCGTTTCCACCATCCTTGCCGTGCTGGTGCTGCGCTGGCTGCCCGTCTGGTTCACGCCGCTCATGTTCATCCGGGTGTTCCAACAGGCAGGCGAAGGCCGCGAACTGGTCATGCGCCACCGCTGGGTGCCCCTCGACGAAATCTCGCCGTCGCTGCCCTTGGCTGTCATGGCCAGTGAGGATGCACGCTTCCTCGACCACCACGGCTTCGACTACCGCGCCATCGAACACGCGGCCATCCGCAACCTCAGCCACCCCGAGAAGCGCAAGCTCGGTGCCTCCACCAT
>CAVJNH010000021.1:0-31420 GCA_963651005.1 Oscillibacter sp. MSJ-31 | reverse complement strand
GAACCCCTATGCCAAGATTGAGAATCTTGTATCCTAACCATTAGATGAATCGACCATCACCTTACGCATCGGTAAGCCCAGCGGAAGCTGGGGGATTCGAACCCCCGGTACGGTAACCCGCACGGCAGTTTAGCAAACTGCTGGTTTCAGCCACTCACCCAAACTTCCTAACCGGTTGTTCAGTATAAACCCTTTAGCGCTTTCTCTCAAACGCGGTGCAAAGGTACTACATATTTTCGAGAACACCAAACGTTTGGACAACTTTTTTATTTTTCTTCCAAAATCAGTATCTCCGGAGCGGATTACGGGACTCGAACCCGCGACCCTCGGCTTGGGAAGCCAATGCTCTACCAACTGAGCTAAATCCGCGTGACCTCGCCCCAAAGGCGAAACCGATGTACTACCTTTAAGATGACAGGAGCCAGAACATTCCGTTCCAGCTCCTGCACCCGAATGAGCCGATAGCCGGACTCGAACCGGCGACCCACGCATTACGAATGCGTTGCTCTACCAACTGAGCCATATCGGCAACTTTCAAAGAACCATTTGCTCTTAGCGGTTGCAAAGGTAGCAATAAAAAATGAAAACACAAAATTTTTATCTACGAACTTACCACAATATTGTAAAAAGCAGAAAAAAGCGAGACTTCAGTGAAGAAGTCCCGCTTTTTTGGATATGAGAGGAGAGGAATTAGTCTTCCCAGTTCTCCTGTGTCTTGCGGATATAGGTCTTGTACCGCTGCTGAGCCATCTTCTGTGCTTCGGCGAACAGTTCCTCTGCTTCGTCGGGATAAGCCTTCTTGACGGAGAGGTAACGTACTTCGCCGAGCAGGAAGTCGTGGAAATTCTCCCAGTGTGGCTCCTTGGAGTCGAGCGTGAACGGGTTCTTTCCCTGTGCTGCCAACTCGGGGTTGAAGCGCCACAGATGCCAGTAGCCGCAGTCAACAGCCTTCTTCTCTTCTGCCTGGCTCTTGCCCATGCCTCCCTTGGCCTTCAGTCCATGGTTGATACATGGAGCGTAGGCAATGACGAGAGAAGGTCCGTGATAGGCTTCGGCCTCGCGGATGGCCTTGAGCGTCTGTGCGTGGTCTGCACCCATGGCAATCTGAGCCACATAGACGTAGCCGTAGGTCGTGGCAATCATGCCAATATCCTTCTTCTTGATGCGCTTGCCCTGTGCTGCAAACTGTGCGATGGCACCGAGTGGCGTGGCTTTGGAAGCCTGACCGCCAGTGTTGGAATATACTTCGGTGTCGAGCACGAGGATGTTGACATCCTCACCGCTGGCAATCACATGGTCGAGACCGCCGTAACCGATGTCGTAAGAGGCACCGTCGCCACCGATAATCCACTGGCTGCGCTTCACGAGATAGTGGTCGAGCGTCTGCAGTTCCTTGCAGGTGTCGCAACCGGCGGCAGCACCGCCTTTGATGAACTCGCGGAGTTTCGGAGCAATCTCCTTGGTCTTGTCTGCATCGTCCTTGTTGTCAATCCACTCCTGGGCGAGAGCCTTGAAGTCAGCAGGTGCGCCTTCGCCGGAGATGATCTCGCCGAGCAGCAGGGACACGCGCTCCTTCATCTTCTTGTTACCCAACGTCATACCGAGACCGAACTCGCAGAAGTCCTCGAACAGAGAGTTGTTGAAGACAGGACCCTGTCCCTTCTCGTTCTTGGTGTACGGCGTGGAAGGAATGGAAGCCGAATAGATGGACGAGCAACCCGTGGCGTTGGCAATCATCTGACGGTCGCCGAAGAGCTGGGAAATCAGCTTCACGTAGGGAGTCTCGCCGCAACCCGAGCAAGCACCGGAGAACTCGAAGAGCGGCTGTGCGAACTGCGAGTTCTTCACATTGCTCTTCACGTCGACGAGGTCCTGCTTGGATTTCACGTCCTTCACGAGTTTCTCCCAGTTCCGTGCCTCTTGCTTCATGTCTTCGGTATCGGGATTGAACGGAGCCATAGTGAGTGCTTTGCCGAGTTTCGGATTGCCCGGGCAGATGTCTGCGCAGTTGCCGCATCCCAGACAGTCGAGTACGGAGGTCTCAATGCGGAAGTGCATACCCTTCATGGCGGCAGGAGCTTTCATTTCAATGGTCTTAAAGTCTGAGCCGAAGCCGGCCAGCTCCTCGTCGGTGAGTACGAACGGGCGGATGGCAGCGTGAGGACAGATGTAGGCGCACTGGTTACACTGGATACAGTTGTCGGGATTCCATACTGGTACAAATGCCTCGACACCGCGTTTCTCGTAGGCGGCGGTGCCGACCTGCCAAGATCCGTCGACGGTGTTGTGTTTCACGAAGTCCTTGACCGTCAGCAAATCTCCGGCCTGTGCATTGATGGGACGTACCAGTTCCTTCACGAAAGCGGGAGCGTCGTCCTGCTTCTCTGCATCGTCGGCCAGATTGGCCCATTCGGGATTGACTTCGAACTTCTTGTATTCACCGCCACGGTCAACGGCTGCGTAGTTCTTGTCCACCACATCCTGACCTTTCGAACCATAGGATTTCACGATGGCCTCTTTCATCTTGTCGACGGCCAGTTCCACGGGAATCACGCCGGTGATGCGGAAGAAGGCCGACTGGAGAATGGTGTTGGTGCGGTTGCCCAGTCCAATCTCTTGTGCAATCTTGGTGGCGTTGATGGTATAGACGGTGATGTTGTTTTGTGCGAAATAGCGCTTCACCTTATTGGGCATGAAGTTGGCAAGTTCCTCGCCTTCGAAGATGGTGTTCAGCAGGAATGTGCCGTTCTTCTGCAGTCCGCGCGTCACGTCGTACATGTGGAGGTAAGCCTGTACGTGGCAAGCCACAAAATTCGGCGTGGTCACCAGATAGGTCGAGCGGATCGGTGTGTCGCCGAAACGCAGGTGTGAGCAGGTGAAGCCGCCCGACTTCTTCGAATCGTAGGAGAAGTAGGCCTGGCAGTATTTGTCGGTGTTGTTACCGATAATCTTCACGGAGTTCTTGTTGGCACCCACGGTACCGTCGGCTCCGAGTCCGTAGAACTTGGCCTGGAACATACCGTCGCCGCCAAGGGCAATTTCCTCGACAGCGGGCAGTGAGGTGAAGGTCACGTCGTCCACGATGCCCACTGTGAAATGGTTCTTTGGTTCCGGCATGGCCAGATTGTTGAATACAGAGATGATCTTGGCTGGAGTGACGTCGGCCGAACCGAGTCCGTAGCGTCCACCGACGATGAGCGGGCGGTTCTCCTGTTCGTAGAAGGCAGCCTTCACGTCGAGGTACAGCGGCTCTCCGTCAGCTCCCGGTTCCTTGGTGCGGTCGAGCACGGCGATGCGCTTCACACTCTTTGGAACTGCTGCGAGCAGGTGCTTGACAGAGAACGGACGGTAGAGGTGTACGCTGATCATACCCACCTTCTGGCCGTTGGCATTCAGGTAGTCGATGGCCTCGCGGGCAGCATCGGTGGCGGATCCCATGAGGATGATCATTCTGTCGGCATCCTCGGCACCATAGTAGGAGAACAGGTGGTATTCGCGTCCTGTAATTTTGGAGATTTCGCCGAGATATTTTTCCACAACCTCGGGAACTGCATCATAGTGGCTGTTGCAAGCCTCGCGGTGGGTGAAGAATGTTTCGGGATTCTCGGCGGTACCGCGCGTGACAGGACGTTCGGGACTCATGGCGCGGTCGCGGAAGCGCTTGATGTACTCTTCCTTGACGAGCGGTCGGATGTCTTCCTGGTCCATCATCTCGATCTTGTGGTACTCGTGGGAGGTGCGGAAACCGTCGAAGAAATTGACGAAAGGCACACAGGTTTCGAGCGTAGCGAGGTGGGCGACGGCCGTCATGTCCATCACCTCCTGCACCGACCCTTCGCAGAGCATGGCAAAACCCGTCTGGCGGCAGGCCATCACGTCCTGATGGTCGCCGAAGATGCACAGCGAGTGGGAAGCCAATGTACGTGCGGAAACGTCGAACACGCAGGGAATCAGTTCACCGGCAATCTTGTACATGTTAGGAATCATCAGGAGCAGACCTTGCGATGCGGTGAAGGTCGTGGTAAGCGCTCCGGCCTGAAGAGAACCGTGAACAGCACCGGCGGCACCGGCCTCCGACTGCATTTCCTGCACCGAGACGTTCTGTCCCCAGAGGTTTTTCCGGCCACGGGCTGCCCATTCGTCAACGTGTTCAGCCATGGGGGACGACGGCGTGATGGGGTAGATAGCGGCTACCTCCGAGAACATATAGCTCACATGAGCTGCTGCCTCGTTACCGTCACAAGTGATAAATTTCTTTTCTTTTGCCATTTTTTTTAGAATATTAAATGATAAACTTTGATATGTTTAGTAGAGGAATCCCAAAAGCCACAGCGGTATTTGGTTATCTCTTCCGATTTCTGTATTGTAGCGTGCATAAATGGTGTCGGGCGAGTTGCGGGTTTTTGCGGTTGCCTTGGCATCGCAGACACGGAACTTCATGCGGTTGTCCACGATAAACAGCGAGTCGCGTGCACCCTGGTTGACCTTGTGGTCTTTCCACAGCGAGTTGACAAAGAAGGTCTCCATGGCATTCTGTTTCTCCACGTGGATAGGGTAGATGGCATAGAGCAGATTGGAATTGTGGAGCATAATCTTTGCCGGTTTCTTCGGGAACTCCTGCCCTACGGGATAAATCATATTGAGCAACCGGGCATCCGCCAAATATTTCACATAGTTCATCACCGTGGCACGGCTGGTCTCTATTTTACTGGCCAACTGGCTTACGTTCGGAGCCTTCGACCCTTCTTCAGCCAGAAGATAGAAGAGTTGTTTGATTTTGGAGAGATATTTCAGTTCTATCTGTTTGATGAGCAGAATGTCCACCTCCGTCATCATATTCATGGTCTTCAGCAGATTTTCCGAATAGTTGCGCTGTTCCTGAAAGAAGGGGTAGAAGCCATGGTGGATATAGTCTTGAAAATAATTGTTGGGCGACACCTTTGGCAATATTTCCTTGATGATATGCTCATGGTTCTTCAGAATCTCTTCGAGCGTATAAGGCCGGAAGTGGTTGCCCGTCATCAGATTGACAAACTCGCGGAACGAAAACCCTCTGAGGTTGTAGCTCTTGACGACACCGTTGAGCTCCGGATTCTCTTCTTTCAACCGCATGACGCTTGACCCTGTGAAGACAATCTTCAACCCTGGATGTTCATCGTAACATCGGCGCAATTCCTTCGACCAGTCAGGTTGCTTGAACACCTGGTCAATCAGCAACACGCGCCCACCTTTGTGGTAGAACTCCCCGGCAAAGTCGGCAATGCCCCGTTCCTGAAAGTAGAAGTTGTTCGTGTTGATGTAGAGACACTGCCGGTCCTGGATGTCGAAATGTTCCTTGGCGTACTGGAGGAGGAAGGTGGTCTTTCCGACACCGCGTGTACCCTTGATGCCTATCAAGCGGTCGTTCCAGTTGATTTCGTCCATCAAAGTTCTACGAACGGGTGCGTTCGTATGCTCAACCAGATAGCGGTGTGTACGAAAGAATGCTTCCATTGAAAAAGGCCCTTTGTCTTAAAACACTTGCAAAGTTAATCATTTATTTGAAATTTGCAAACTCAATATTGCAAAATATCGAAAAAAAGATGTAATTTTGCATCCGAAACAGACTATTATGTATACTTTCCGCATTTTCAACCCAGAACATGAAATTGCTTTGGCCTGTAATCTGGCACATTTCACGGCTCCGAAAGCGGGGCGTGTCTTGCGGGCGGATATGGGTTATCTGCCCGTATTTTGGGCGGAAGAGTGCGATAGTATTGTCGTTGATAACGTGGAGCATAGTCGACAGGCTTTGGATGTTTTCCTAAACGATTACGACTGGTGGCTGAATGGCATCTGTTCGTGTTCGGTGAAGGGAACACTTACTGTGGGGCAGTTGTCTCAGTCCGACCCACAGCCTGCAATGGTTGATCCGTGGGGATGGGATTTGGCTGTTTGCCAAAGACTGCGCAAACAGGGGGTGGCTCTATCCTCCCTTCCGTCTACCGAACGCCTGCAACGCATCCGTGAACTGGCTCACCGACGCACTTCCGCTCGGTTGCTTGGGCTGCTCTCCATGCCGGGTACGACGGGGAGCGCGTTTGAGTGTCAGACCATCGGTGAGGTGGAAGCTCTGGCTTGTCATTATGGCCGCATCGTAGTGAAGGCTCCCTGGTCGTCGAGTGGGAGAGGGGTGCGTTTCCTTTCTGACATTCGGATGCTAACTCCTCAACAAAAGGGCTGGATTATCCACACGCTGGAGCAGCAGCAATCAATCATGGTAGAGCCTTATTATAATAAGGTGAGAGATTTTGCCATGGAATTCACGATTTCTCCTGACGGAAAGGCCGTTTATGAAGGGTTGTCGCTCTTCTGTACAGACAAAACCACCTATTCCGGCAATCTCTTGGCTTCGGAAGATACCAAACGGAAGATGATAAGCAATTATATATCAGTAGAATTGCTGGACAATATTCAAGAACAGATTTGTTCTTGTCTTCCCGAAATATTGGGGAATGACTATCAAGGGCCGTTGGGCGTTGACATGATGGTGGTGGAGGATGAACAGGGGCGCAGGCTGGTGCACCCTTGCGTGGAAATCAATCTGCGCCGCACCATGGGGCACGTGGCCTTGGCACTCTCTCCGCGTTGTGGCGAAGAGACGGCATGGATGCAGATAGTCTACGACAAACATTACGAACTCAAGATAACCAAACAAAAATACTACAATGATTAAAAGAAAAACTCTTCTACTATTGCTGCCACTGCTGACAGTCAGCAGTTATGCACAGTACAAATCGCAGGTTTGGTCGCCGGACAACGGTGACGGAACCTACACGAATCCCGTCATCAATGCCGATTACAGTGACCCCGACGTCTGTGTGGGAGCCAGCGGTGACGACTACTATCTGACCGCTTCCAGTTTCCAGTGTATTCCCGGTCTGCCCATTCTCCATTCCAAAGACCTCGTCAACTGGCAGTTGGTGGGCCATGCGGTCAAAGAGCTGGAACCGAAACAGATGTTCGACAAGCCGGCTCATGGCAACGGCATTTGGGCTCCGTCCATCCGCTATCATCAGGGTGAGTACTATATCTATTGGGGAGATCCCGATTTCGGTGTCTTTATGGTGAAGACCAAAGACCCCGCCGGCGAGTGGTCAAAACCGATTTGCGTGATAGAGGGAAAAGGTATGATTGATACCACGCCGCTCTGGGACGAGGACGGCCGTTGCTATCTGGTCAACGGATGGGCCAATTCGAGAGCCAAGTTCGCGTCTGTCCTCTGTGTCCGCGAGTTGTCTGCTGACGGAACCCGTGCCATCGGAGAGCCTGTCATCGTGTTTGACGGGAACGGCAACAAGAACCACACCTGCGAAGGCCCCAAGTTCTACAAACGTGACGGATGGTACTGGATTCTCTGTCCGGCAGGAGGCGTTGCTGCAGGATTCCAGTTGGCCTTGCGCAGCAAGTCGCCTTATGGCCCCTATGAGCATAAAGTCGTCTTGGCACAAGGAAAGACAAATATCAACGGCCCTCATCAAGGCGGTTGGGTACACACGAAATATGGTGAAGACTGGTTCATGCATTTCCAGGACAAAGGAGCTTACGGACGTGTGGTACATCTGAATCCGGTAGATTGGTCCACAGGATGGCCCATCATGGGCAAGAAAGGCGAACCCGTTGTCACCTACACGAAACCCAAGTCGTCATCGACCCAGATTGTCAATCCCCAGGAGAATGATGAATTCAACAGTCCCGTGCTTGGACTTCAATGGCAATGGCATGCCAACTACCACCAGTTCTTTGGAATGCCTACGACATTCGGCACGATGCGCATTTATACGCACAAGCTCGAAGAAGGTGCGAAGAGCCTGTGGAATGTGCCCAATATGCTGTTGCAGAAAACTCCGGCCGACCGCTTTACCGCGACCACCAAGATGCGTTTCACCTCAAAGGCCGACGGCCAGTTTGGCGGTCTCATCATGATGGGACTTGACTATTCCGCCTTGGTAGTGAAGCGCGTCAGTGATACCTTCCAACTCCTTCAGCTGACCTGCAAGGCAGCAGACAAAGGGAATGCCCAGACCGAAACGCTGATAGCCACCCTGTCTCCGACGGCTGTAGACAAGATACAATACAGACCGGGCATCCATGAGGATATTTATCTTCGTATGACCGTCAATGACGGGATGATGCAGTTCTCTTGGAGTCAGAACGGCAAGAAATTCACCGCTTGTGGCGAACCGTTCACGATGCGTGAAGGCAAATGGATCGGTGCTAAAGTCGGATTTGTCTCCGCAGAAACAGACCCGAAGGCTGACAAGGGTTGGGTAGAAGCCGACTGGATTCGCTTCACCAAGTAACAGTCCTGTCTCTGAAATACGGATTGCTGCGCAGCTCGCTCCCAATGGTGGTCTGAGGACCATGTCCACAGCACACCGCAACATCGGTGGGGAGCCTGCGCAGCAATTTCATGCTCTCCGCCATCTGCTGGTCACTGCCTCCGGGAAAGTCGGTGCGTCCGGCACTCTGTTTGAACAACGTATCACCGGTGAAGGCCACGTGTTCTGTTTCGCAATAGAATACGCAGGAGCCTGGCGTGTGGCCCGGTGTGTGGAGAATGGTGAAGGTGTGGCTGCCGAATCGGACGAATTCCCCGTCCGTGAAATAATGTCCGACAGGGGCTGCCGTGTCCTGAAGTGTCAGTCCAATCATGGATGATGCCTGTTCGGCGATGCTTTCAATAAGGAACAGGTCTTCTGCCCTGAGTTCCACTTTCAGGCCAAACTCGTCATAAAGCTGGCTGTTGCCCATATTATGGTCAAAATGGCCGTGGGTGGCTAACAGATGAACAGGGGTGAGCTGATGGTCACGGATAAACTGTGAAATGGCCTGATGTTCTTCCGGGTAGAAGGCACCGCAGTCGATAATCACACAGTTCCGTGTCTCGTCATGGACTACATAACAGTTTTCCTGCAACATATTACAGGTGAAGCGTTGGATATTCAGCATGGCAGATAAATGATGTATTTCTCCTTAAACCATTCCTCGCTGAAGAACGAGTTGATTGCGGTGGTTTCCACAATATGATGAAAAGGCTTGGTCTCTTCTTCCAGACTGCCACCCTTGAGGCAGATAATACCGTTGGGGAGACTGTTGCGTTGATGGCGCGCGATGTTTTTTTTGGCAATCTTGTACAAATCCGGCAATGGCATCACGGCGCGACTCACCACGAAATCGTACATGCCCTTCTCTTCTTCGCCCCGAAGGTGGGCGGGATGGCAATTGGTCAATCCGACGGCTCGGCACACCTCTTGCGCCACCCGGATTTTCTTTCCTGTGCCGTCAATGAGTTTGAAATCACACTCCGGAAAGAGGATGGCCAGCGGGATTCCGGGAAATCCGCCCCCTGTACCGAAGTCAAGTATACGCGTACCGGGTGTGAAATGTATCATCTTCCCGATGGCCAGGGCATGGAGTACATGGTGTTCATAGAGATTGTCGATGTCTTTGCGTGAGATGACATTGATTTTGGCATTCCAGTCCCGGTAGAGGGGGCCGAGTGCCTCCAACTGCTCAAGTTGCAGTGGCGTGAGCTGTGGAAAATACTTGCGTATGTTTTCTGTCATGGTGTCATATATATGTGATAATGTTCGTCATTTGTTCGTCATCATGTGCAAAGTTAATCATTTTTTTATAGAAATGTTTGCATAATTGGCGAAAATGTTATACTTTTGCAGGCGTTAAGACAAAAAAGAAAGAAAAATGTTAGACAACAAGGCTTTTTTTTACGGCTTTTATTTCTACTTTACAGTATCCTGTGAAGCGGTTGGCCGTAGCTTGAAATGAAAGACAACGAAACAACATAAGGGTCCCGCTTCACTGACAAGTGAAAGCGGGATTTCTTTTTGAAGATAAAGACAAAACAGAAAAAATGAAAAGAATTGCAATACAAGGCATCATCGGGTCGTTTCACGACATTGCCGCCCATCAGTATTTTGAGGGTGAGCAGATACAACTCATCTGCTGCTCAACGTTTGAGGAGGTGTTCGAGAAGATGAAACAGGATCCGACCATCATCGGACTGACGGCCATTGAGAACACCATTGCCGGGTCGTTACTCCATAACTATGAACTGCTTCGCGCATCGGGTACTACCGTGGTGGGCGAACACAAGTTGCACATCTCCCACTGTATCTGTTGTCTGCCAGACGATTCTTGGGACACCATCACCGAGGTACACTCACATCCTGTGGCCTTGATGCAGTGCAGACAGTTTCTGGCTCAGCATCCAAACATCAAAAATGTGGAAGGGGAGGACACGGCAGGCAGTGCACGCAGTATCATGGAAAACCGGCAGAACGGATGGGCGGCCATCTGTAGTGCGGAAGCGGCACAGCTTTATGGTATGAAAATATTGGAAGACCATATTGAAGACAACAAACATAATTTTACGCGTTTCCTTGTTACCTGCCAACCACAGAAGGCCGATTTCCTGCGTCCGCTGGAAAGAGCCGACAAGGCCAGTCTTGTGTTCTCGTTGCCCCACGAGGAAGGTTCGTTGTCGCAAGTGTTGAGCATCTTGTCGTTCTATAAGATTAACCTTACGAAAATCCAGTCGTTGCCCATCATAGGCCATGAATGGGAATACCTGTTCTATGTGGATGTAACCTACGATAACCTGACACGATATCGGCAGTCGGTAGATGCCATTGTGCCACTGACCAAGGAACTGACCATTCTGGGGGAATATCAAGGGAATTGAGACGCTAATATTACTTTATATTACCATACAACAGCAATATGACTATGATACAACCGGCAGAAAGACTATCGCTCGTCAGCGAATACTACTTCAGCAGAAAGCTCAAGGCAGTGGCTGCTTTGAATGCACAAGGCATGGATATTATCAGTCTCGCCATAGGAAGTCCGGATATGCCACCGTCACCACAGACGATAGAAAAACTCTGCGAGGTGGCCCGGTGTTCCGATGCCCACGGCTATCAACCTACCATGGGTACACCGGAGCTGCGACAGGCCATGGCACGGTTCTACGCACGTTGGTACGGCGTGGATGTTGACCCGGAGACGGAGGTGTTGCCCCTTATCGGTTCAAAGGAAGGTATCCTGCATGTGACACTGGCCTTTGTCAATCCCGGGGACGAGGTTCTTGTGCCCAATCCCGGCTATCCTACCTATACGTCGTTGAGCCGGCTGCTCGGAGCCAAGGTGGTGAACTACGACCTTCTAGAGCATAACGGTTGGCAGCCCGACTTTGACGGGTTAGAGCGGATAGACCTCAGTAAGGTGAAACTGATGTGGACCAATTATCCCAATATGCCTACGGGCGGTAACGCACGGCGCGAGACGTATGAACGTTTGGTGGACTTTGCCCGAAAACACCATATCGTGGTGGTCAACGACAACCCCTATTCGTTTATCCTCAACGAAGAACACCTCTCACTGCTACAGGTGAAGGGCGCAAAAGACTGTTGCATTGAGTTCAATTCGATGTCAAAATCGCACAATATGCCAGGATGGCGCGTGGGGCTTTGTATCACCAATGCCGATTTTATATCTTGGATTCTGAAGGTAAAGAGCAACATTGACAGTGGCACGTTCAGAGGCTTGCAACTGGCAGCTGCAGAGGCTTTTGACAATAGTGACGAATGGCATCGTGAAGCCAACATCAACACCTACCGCCGTCGCCGTTGCTGGGCAGAGCGTATCATGGAAGTACTTCACTGCGATTACGATGCCAGTCAAGTCGGTATGTTTCTTTGGGGACGGATTCCCCGTCAGTATGTCGACGCGGAACAACTGACAGAAAAAGTACTTCACGAGGCTCGTGTATTCATCACCCCAGGCTTTATTTTTGGATCCAAAGGACAGAATTATATACGCATTTCACTCTGTGCCAAGGAGAAACAACTGGAGGAAGCTCTGAGGCGCATTGAAGCCATGATGGAAAAAGCACCCTCCAGATAAGGTGAGATAAAATGGAATAGACAACAAAAAACAAGAGATATTATGGAACTGGAATTAGAACCTCTGAAACTACCGAGTGACAACGAACGTCCTTTCGTCATTGCAGGCCCATGCAGTGCCGAAACCGAACAACAAGTGATGACCACCGCCCACCAACTGGCTAACTACGGCTGCCATATTTTCCGCGCAGGAATATGGAAACCACGGACTAAGCCCGGCGGGTTTGAAGGCAATGGAGAGAAAGCTTTGCCTTGGATGCAGCAGGTCAAGAAGGAAACGGGTATGTTGACCGCAACAGAAGTAGCAACACCGGAACATGTGACACTGGCCCTAAAATATGATATAGACGTGCTCTGGATTGGCGCACGCACCACGGCAAACCCCTTTGCCATGCAGGCACTGGCCGATTCCTTGAAGGGCATCGACATCCCGGTACTGGTAAAAAACCCGACCAATCCCGACCTTGAGCTGTGGATTGGTGCACTGGAACGGCTCAATCTGGCAGGAGTGAAACGTTTGGGGGCCATACATCGCGGATTTTCCTGTTATGACAACAAAATCTACCGCAATATGCCCATGTGGCAGATTCCCATAGAACTGCATCGCCGTCTGCCAGAACTGCCTATCGTCAACGACCCGAGCCATATCGGCGGACGACGTGAACTTATTGCACCGCTTTGTCAGCAGGCCATGGATTTGGGATTCGATGGACTCATAGTGGAAAGTCACTGCGATCCGGACAAGGCATGGAGTGATGCCAAACAGCAGGTTACTCCGGATGTCCTTGACTACATTCTTTCATTGCTCGTCATACGGGACGAAACGGTCAGTACGGAAGGTATTGTACAACTGCGCAAGCAGATAGACGAAATTGACAATCAACTCATGGAACTGCTCTCCAAACGTATGCGCGTCTGCCGTGAAATCGGACACTACAAGAAGGAACACAACATGACGGTATTGCAGACATCACGCTACAACGAGATATTGGACAAGCGCGGAGCGCAGGGGGTGCTCTGTGGAATGGCCTCCGATTTTGTGGCCAAGGTGTTTGAAAGTATTCACGAGGAATCGGTAAGACAACAAATGGAAATCATCAACAAATGAAGATACTTGTATTAGGAGCAGGAAAGATGGGGAGTTTCTTTATCGACCTGCTGAGCTTCGACCACGAAGTGGGCGTTTATGAGAAAGATGCCAAACGGATGCGCTTCACCTACAACTGTCAGCGTTTTTCCAGTCTGGAGGAAATCCGACAGTTTTCTCCCGATCTGGTCATCAATGCCGTTACGGTGAAATACACCATTGCCGCCTTTGAAGAGGTAATGCCTTTCCTGCCTAAGGAATGTATTATCAGCGACATTGCATCGGTGAAGACAGGTCTCCAGGACTTCTACGAAAAGGCCGGACATCCCTTCGTCTCTACCCATCCTATGTTCGGCCCCACCTTTGCCAACCTGCAACAGTTGTCGGAGGAAAATGCCATCATCATCAACGAGGGAGACTATATGGGGCGCATCTTTTTCAAGGACCTTTACCGGAAGTTGGACTTGAATATTTATGAATATTCATTTGACGAACACGACCGGACGGTGGCGTATTCCCTCTCGATACCCTTTGTCTCCACCTTTGTCTTTGCGGCTGTTATGAAACATCAGGATGCACCGGGAACGACCTTCAAACGGCACATGCGCATAGCCAAGGGTGTGCTCAATGAGGACGACTTCCTTTTGCAGGAGATTCTTTTCAATCCATATACGCACGACCAAGTAGCACAAATCCGAACGGAATTGAAACAACTGCTTGAGATTATTGATAACCGGGATGCACAGGGCATGAAGGACTATCTCACCAAGATAAGGGACAATGTGCGTCAAGACATTGAAATCAAGTAGTCCTTCTGTCTTCCAAGAAGGTAAGCTCGGCTTCAAGCATGGACAGGCAAGGCATTGCGTAGCCGTGTGATGCGGCTTCGCTGATGGGTCGGCGGTAGAGATACGCTATCTCCATGGGACGGTGAAAGTCATAGTCGAGTTTCATCGACGGAGAATAGGGCGGCATCTGGCGGGTCATCTTTATCATCTTGTCTGCAAATGTTTCGTCGATATGCGTTACGCCACAGGCCTGAGCAGCTCCAATCACTTCCAGCATCTGGCGGTGGATGAGCTGTTGCGTGTGTGGGTTGTCCAGCAGCAGGTCGGTTTGCGTATTGAGTGCTACGGTCATTCCGTTGAACGGCATGTTCCAGACGGCTTTCTTCCAGCGTGCTTCATGATATTCGGCAGGATGCGCAGGGATGCCGGCTTGTTCGAAGTCACGGATGATTTCGGCAAAACGGCCTTCGTCCCGACAACTGTAAGGCGCGAGATTGATGCGTCCAAGACTTTGGTGAGTGATGTGCCCTGCACGTGTCTTTGCCGCACAAATGAAAGCCAGACCTGCTACGAGTTGCACGTTGGGGAACATTTGTTGGACATCACTCTCCACGCCGATTCCATTTTGGATAAGCACGACGATGGTGTCGCTTTTCAGTATGGGTGGCAACAGGGTAGGGAGTAAGTGGTTGTTGATGGTCTTCAGTCCTACGATAACCACGTCACATTCCGGCATCTGCTGTGTGTTGTTGTAGGCATTGATGCGATCAAGATGGAACGCCCCGTCGCAGGAATCTATCTGTAGTCCATTCTGGCATACATATTCATAGTCGCTATGCAGCAGGAAGTGAACTTCTTTTCCACTCTGAGCCAGACGTGCTCCGTAGTAACCGCCAATGGCACCGGTTCCTATAATTGCGTATTTCATAGTGGTGATAGGGTTTTGGTAAATATGGTCATTTAGAGTTGTAGACAAGCGGTGAAGGTATCTGGTGATGTGGCCGGATAACTGACAGGTTGCCGGAACAGTCCGAACAATGCACTGCCACTGCCGCTCATGGCTGCATAGACGGCACTCATATCGTAGAGCTGCGACTTGACGGTTGCGAGCTCCGGATGGGCCATGAAGACGCTACGCTCAAAATCGTTGACCAACAGGTCTCTCCATGTTTCCACGGGTTGGCTGACTATATCCTGGCAGCAACGGCTGGGGTGATGAGGCTCAACGTGTGCGAAAGCCTCACGTGTGGGAATGGGAATGTTGGGACGGACTACACACAGATACCATCCTTTCAGATTCAGCGATATGGGGTGGAGACGCTCACCGATGCCCTCTGCATAGGCAGGGCGGTCGAGAATGAAGAACGGACAATCTGCTCCCAGTCGGGCGGCTCGCTCAATGAGCTGAGACTCTGTCAGTTTGAGATTGCCAATCCGATTGAGCAGACGAAGCATGGCGGCACAGTCGCTTGACCCACCGCCCATTCCTGCCTGTGTGGGAATACCTTTATAGAGGTGAGCATGAAGACGGGGCAGTGTCGGAAATTCTTCTTTCATCAACTGGTAGGCACGAACAACGAGGTTGCGTTGCTCGTCGCCTTCGATATTGATTCCTGTGACTTTCAGGTCGCACCCTGTCGTCGAAGGAAATGCGTCGTTCATTTCCGTCACTTCGAGCACATCCATAATGGGCACGGGATAGAACACCGTCTGAAGGTTATGGTAACCGTCAGGACGGCGTTCCACGACATGGAGGCCGAGATTGATTTTTGCTACCGGGAATGTAATGTCCGCACGTTGCATATCTTAGTTTTCCGTGTGTTTTGGCTCTTCAGCCGATTGGGGGTGTGTCGGCAATGGCTGTTGGTTGCCCTCGGGTAAGGGATTCTCTGGAGCCGTGGATTCTTTCATGCTTTCGTCGGACAACTCCAATTCCAAATTCTGAACACTGTCGTTGGCGATGGAATCCGAATCGGCAGGCTCTTTGAAATAACCGCTACAGCTGTACATCTGCATGGTGATGTCGGAGTCATGAGGTTTTCCGAATTTTGTACGGTATTCCTTGAAGGAAGAATCGTTCAGAACCTGTTCCAGAAAATCGCCACAGACGGGAAGAGCCGTCTTGCTTCCCTGACCCAGTGCCCCTGTGCGGAAATGGATGCAACGGTATTCGCCGCCGACCCACGCTCCTACCACCAGTCGGGGAGATACGCCTACAAACCATGCGTCAGAGTGGTTGTTGGAGGTGCCGGTCTTTCCGCCGAAGTCCGTATCGCGGGCAAATTGGTTGGTCCAGCGTCCCAGAGCAGAACTGGTGCCCTGCATCCCACCTTGAAGTAATTGTTGGAGGAGGTATGCACTCTTATAGGTCAGTACCTGTTTTTCCTCTTCAGGAGCGGTGTAGATTTCCTTGCCGTCACGGTCCACGATGCGAGTGACTAGTACGGGATTATGGTATTTACCGTCGTTCACAGGGGTACAATAGGCATTGACAAGCTCAAGCAGGTTGACATCGCTGCTGCCCAAAGCCAGCGAGGGTGTTGGGTCAAGTTTACTTCTGATACCCATATCGTGAGCGGTTTTGACAATATTCGGAATACCACATTCCTGTCCCAGTTTGACGGCGACGGAGTTGATACTCATGGCAAAAGCTTGTTTCAGCGTGACATCGACCCCTGAGAAACTGCCATTGGCATTGGTGGGAGCCCATAGCACTTCTTTCTTCTGATGGCTGTCAAAGACCTTCATGGAGAAATAAGAGTCTTCGCGCGTGTCGCACGGCGTGAGCCCCTGATTCATCGCTTCCGCATAGACAAAAAGTTTGAAGGTGGAACCCGGTTGTCGCATGGATTTCACCTTGTCATATTTCCATGTTTTGAAGTCAAGGTCGCCCACCCAAGCCTTCACGTGGCCGGTCTGAGGCTCCATGGCCACAAAGCCGCAGTGCATGAAGCGTTCCATGTAGCGGATGGAGTCCAGTGTGGAAATGTTTTTCTCTATGGTACCTTTCTCGTAGTCGAAGAGCTTGACGGGGTGGGGCAGGTTGAGATAATGGTCGATAGAGTCGGGATTGTTTTCATAACGGTTGCAGAGATATTTGTAGTACGGCAGTTTCTTGGCCAAATCCTCAATGAAACCGGGAATCTCCTGATGACGTTCGTCCTGCCATGGATTCTGTCCGGCCCAATGGCTGTTGAAATTGCGTTGGATGATGCGCATCTGCCGCTTGACCGCCTGTTCCGCATACTTCTGCATACGGGTGTCAACGGTGGTATAAATCTTCAGTCCGTCTTTATATAGGTCAATGCCGTTGTCCTTGCACCAGTCATGCAGTTCGTCGGCCACGGCCTCACGGAAATATTGTGCTTGACCGTCATAATTGTTTTCCACGCTATAGTCCAGTTGGATGGGCTTTTTCGACAGGGTGTCGTATGCTTCCCGGGTCAAATCCTTGTGGCGGCGCATATTGTCAAGCACCACATTGCGTCGTTTGAACGAATTGTCGGGATTGGTGCGCGGATTGTAGTATGTGGTGGCTTTGAGCAAACCGACCAGAATAGCAGCCTGCTCTGGCGTCAGATCTTTCGGTGTCGTGCCGAAATAGGTTTTCGCAGCGGTCTTGATGCCATACGCGTTGGATCCGAAATCCACCGTGTTGGCGTACATGGTGAGAATATCTTTCTTGTCGAAAAACAATTCTATCTTCACTGCTGTTATCCATTCCTTACTTTTCATGATGAGCAGCTTCAGTCCTGGAATCTTTCCCAACAGTCCTGTGGAATATTCTGTGCGGACGCGGAACATATTCTTGACCAGCTGTTGCGTGATGGTTGATGCACCGCGTGCGTCATGGTGCACCACGAAATCCTTGGCCGCGGCAAATACGCCCTGGAAGTCTATTCCGAAATGGTGGTAGAAACGCTCGTCTTCGGTGTCTATGAGGGCTTTCCAGAACACCGGATTTATTTCTTCGTAAGTGACGGGAGTCCGGTTCTCGCTGAAATACTTGCCAATCATTACGCCGTCGGCACTGTACAGTTCGGAAGCCTGAGTCGTTTTCGGGTGCATGATGGCACTCAACGAGGGAGACTTGCCGAAGAGCCATAGGAAATTGAGGTCTACCATAATGAGGTAGAAGATGAAGCAAACCACGAAGGAGGCCAGTCCGACACCGCCCTTCACGTACCATGCGCGTCCCTGGTACAGGTTTTTATACCACAGCCATGACTTCCTGAGCCATTGGCGTCCTTTCGCTGCAAACTCAACGATTTTTTCTTTCATAGACTATCTATAAACTTCAAGATTTCTTTTTCCTGTTCGGGACAGAACCATCTCACCGTTTCGTCCCGTTTGTACCATGTCAGCTGTTTGCGTGCGTACCGTCTGGTGTTGCCTTTGATACGTTCAACAGCCTCTTGCATTGTCCATCGTCCGTCCATGTAGTCGAACAGTTCCTTGTAGCCCACTGTATTGAGTGCATTGAGGTGACGATAGCTGCGAAGGGACTCGGCTTCTTCCATGAATCCCTGTTCCATCATTCGGTCCACTCTGTTGTTGATGCGTCGATAGAGTTGTTCGCGGTCGCAGTTTATTCCAATCTTGACCGTGCGGAAAGGCCGTTGTTTCTTTGTTTTTTTCCGGAACGAGGTGTATGTCCTTCCGGTTTGATAACAGATTTCCAGCGCGTGTATCACCCGACGGTGGTTCTTCCGGTCTACGATCTCGTAATGCTCCGGGTCAAGGCGTTTGAGTTCTTCACACAGAGTGTCCAACCCTTCGCTTGTATAGCGTCGCTTCATTTCTTCCCGGATGTCCTCCCGGATGGTAGGAATGTCGTCAATGCCGTTGCAAACCGCATCGATATACATCATGCTGCCTCCTGTAAGGAGTGCATAGGAGTGCTCGTCGTTGGCGAGCAACTGCATCACGTCCTGTTCGTACATAGAGGCGTTGTAGTAGTCCGTAACACGCTTTGTGCCTACGAAATAATGCCGTACCTGCTGCAACTGTTCTGGTGTCGGTGCCGCCGTGCCGATTTTCATCTCACGATAAATTTGGCGCGAGTCGGCATTGATGACGGGGATGCCCAGATGTTCTGCCAACCGTATTGCCAACGCGGTTTTGCCCACGGCTGTCGGCCCTGTTACGACAATCAACGTATCCATGTCAGCGGATGACCCCTCGCTTGGAGTTCTCTATGAACGAGCAGATGTAGTCCACTTCTTTGGAGTCCGGATATTTTGCCCTTGCCTCTGCAGTGCCTTCCTTCAGGATTCCCTTGGAGTAGATGATGCGGTATGAATCGTGTATGGACTCAATGGTCTCGTTGGAGAATCCGCGACGCCGCAGTCCAATCAAGTTGACCCCGGCATAACGGATGGGTTCCTTTCCGGCTATCACGTAAGGTGGTATGTCCTGACTGGTACGTGATCCGCCCTGAAACATGATGTAACTGCCAATGTGGATGAACTGGTGAAACAGACAGCACGCAGAGATGATGGCGAAGTCATCGACCGTTACCTCACCTGCAAACTTGGTGGAGTTGCCAATGATGCAACCGTTGCCGATAACACAGTCGTGTCCGATGTGCATGTTTTCCATCAGCAGGTTTCCGTTTCCTACCACGGTCTTGCCTTTTGAGGCTGTGCCGCGACTGATGGTAACATTCTCGCGTATGGAGTTGTTGTCACCGATTTCGCAGGTGGTGTCTTCGCCCTTGAATTTCAAATCCTGGGGCTTGGTGGCAATGGAAGCACCGGGGAAAATCTCATTTCCGTTGCCCAGTCGTGTTCCATAATGTAGGGTGACACCATTATAGAGTTTGTTGTTGTCGCCGATGACAACGTTTCTGTCAATGACGCAGAAAGGTCCTATCACATTGTTGTCGCCGAGCTTGGCCTCGGGGTCAACGATGGCCATGGGATGTATCTGATTCATAGTTCTGTGTTATTTGTTTTTTACGATTTGAGCGGTAAAGGTGGCTTCTGCCACGACATGGTCTCCCACAAAGATATAGCCCTTCATGCTGGAGATGCCGTGGCGTACCGGAGCCAACAGGTCTACCTTGAAGAGCAGGGTGTCGCCCGGTACGACTTTCTGCCGGAATTTTACGCCATCAATGCGCACAAAGTAAGTGGACCAGCATTCGGGATTTTCAAGGGTGTTGAGCACCAACAGCCCCCCACATTGTGCCATGGCTTCTATCTGCAGTACACCGGGCATGACGGGTTCTTCCGGGAAATGGCCTTGGAAGAACGGCTCGTTGCCGGTCACGTTCTTCACGCCCACGATACTGTTGGCTCCCAGTGCGATGACCTTGTCCACCAACTGCATGGGATAACGGTGTGGCAGCAGTTCACGGATGCGCTTGATGTCCATTATCGGTTCATCATTGGGGTCATAGATGGGAGCTTGAATTTCGTGCTTCCGGATTTCTCTGCGCATCTGTCGCGCAAACTTGTTGTTGATGGTATGTCCGGGACGCGTTGCGATAATGCGTCCCTTGATGGGCTTCCCGATGAGTGCCATGTCTCCAATGATGTCCAGCAGTTTGTGGCGTGTACATTCGTTTTCCCAAACGAGTGGCTTGTGCTGGATGTAGCCGAGATCCTCGGCGTTGAGATGGGGCACATGGAGCATATCTGCCAGTTGGTCCAATTGCTCCTGACTGATTTTCCGTTCGTAGATGACGATGGCGTTGTCCATATCGCCGCCCTTGATGAGGTTGGCTTGAAGCAGGGGCTGAATGTCCCTAACAAAGACGAATGTACGTGCCGCGGCAATTTCCGTCGGGAAGTCCTCGATTTTTCCGAGGGTGGCAAATTGCGAGTTGATGAATTTTGACTCAAACGAGCACATGGCCGTGAGGGAGAATTCCTCGTCCGGCAGGATGGTGATGATGGAGCCTGTATTCTCGTCAGCCACCTCTATTTTCTTCCGTATCACGTAATAGTCTTTGGGGGCGTTCTGTTCCTCTATACCCACTTCGTTGATTTTGTCAACATACTGTATGGCACTTCCGTCGAGAATGGGAAATTCCGGTCCGTTGACCTGGATGCAGCAGTTGTCAATGCCCATGGCATAGAGTGCGGCCAGTCCGTGCTCCACCGTGCTGACCCTCGCTTCGCCCTTGGCGAGTACCGTCCCGCGCTGGGTGTCAACGACATTTTCCGCAATGGCATCGATGACGGGTTCTCCTTCAAGATCGATGCGCTGAATCTTATATCCTGTATTCTCGGGTGCGGGATTGAAAGTCACGGTCAGATTCAACCCCGTGTGCAGTCCTTTGCCGAAGAGCGAGAAACTGCCTTTCAAAGTTTTCTGTTTCATATCTCAATGTTGTTTTTTCAGTTCGTCAAGTTCTTTGCGGAGCATACCGAGTTCGCGATACATTTCCGGCAGCTTGCGGAAAATGGCCGAGGACTTGAAGAATCCTTTCGGATCAATGGCCGGTGAGCCGATGAGCTGTTCACCGTTGCCTTTCGTGTTGCCCAATACGCCGGCTTGTGCACCGATGAAAGTCTTGTCGGCGATGTGTATGTGTCCGGCAAAGCCCGCCTGTCCACCGACCATGCACCATGCTCCGATTTTGGTGGAGCCTGCCAGTCCGGCCTGTGCCGACATGACGGTGTTCTCGCCAATCTCGCAGTTGTGGGCCACCTGGATGAGGTTGTCCAGTTTCACGCCCTTGCGGATGACGGTCTGCCCCATGGTAGAGCGGTCCACACAGGTGTTGGCACCAATTTCCACGTTGTCCTCAATCACCACGATTCCAATCTGCGGAATCTTGTCGTAGCCTTCCTGGTTGGGTGCGAAGCCGAAACCGTCTGCACCAATGACACTGCCGGCATGGATGGTGACCTTGTTGCCCAGACGACATCCTTGATAGACGGTAACGTTAGGGTAAATCAGGCAACCGCTTCCGATACTCACTCCGTCGCCGATCACCGTGTGCGGATAGATTTGTGTGTCGTCGCCCACTGTAGCATGCTCCCCGACGTAGGCGAAAGCCCCCACATAGACATCGTTGCCGATTTTGGCACTCGGGCTGACAAAGGCCAGTGGGTCTATCCCTTTTTTCTTGGGCAGGTTTGCGGCGTAGAGCTGCAACAGTTTTGCCACACACTCGTAGGCGTTTTCAACCCGTACAAGTGTGGTCTTCACAGGATGTTCCAGTTGTAGGTCGTTGTTGACCAAAACAATGCTGGCTTTGGTGTCATAGATGTAATGGGTGTATTTGGGATTGGACAGGAAGGTGATGGAACCCTCTGTGCCTTCTTCGATTTTTGCGAAAGTGTGCACGGTTGCGTTATCATTCCCTTCTACGCGCCCACCGATGAAATCTGCAATTTGCTTGGCTGTGAACTCCATAGTTTTTGTCTGAGATAAGATTAATTTTCTGCAAAGTTACGATTTTTTTCCCAAACTCTTTGAAAACAGCGCGTATTTTTTGGAGAAAGTCGTAACTTTGCAGTCCGAAGCAATTCCCGGCATGGTTGTCGGTAAACGAAAATCATATCAATGACAGAAAAGAAGAACGATACACTCCTATCCAGCGTGCAGAATCCGCAAATCAAACGGTTGGCTCTTCTGCAGCAGAAATCGTCCGAGCGCCGCAGACAAGGTGTCTTTGTAGTGGAGGGCTTGCGTGAGGTGCGGCATTGCTGTGAGGCCGGCTACCAGATAGAGGCTGTCTATCAGTGTCCGGAACTGCAGGCGGAGACAGGGCCGTCGTTCCCCCGTGTCTTCCAGGTGACGCGCAAGGTCTACGAGAAGATTGCCTATCGGGATTCTACCGAGGGCATTGTAGCCGTGGTGCGTGACAAGCCGTTGTCGCTGGATGATTTGCAGTTGTCTCCTTCTCCTCTGCTCATGGTTCTTGAACGGGTCGAGAAACCGGGAAACCTCGGTGCGGTACTGCGCTCTGCCGATGCAGCCCGTGCCGATGCTGTAATTGTCTGTGACCCTTTGACCGACCTTCACAATCCGAACCTTATCCGCAGCAGTATCGGTGCTGTCTTCACTGTGCCGACGGTGGCGTGTTCGTCGGAAGCGTGTCTCCGTTTCCTGCACGACCGCAACATACAGATTCTGACGGCTCAGTTGCAGGATTCCCACCTTTATTACGATGTTGACATGCGCCGTCCGACGGCCATCGTCATGGGAACGGAATCCACCGGGCTTACCCAACAGTGGCGTGAGGCCGCCTCGGCCCACATCCGTATTCCCATGCTGGGCCGTCTCGATTCCCTCAACGTCAGCGTATCTGCGGCCATCTTGCTCTTTGAGGCCGTCCGCCAGCGTCAGTTGCAGTAATCAGACGCGCTGCCATTGGAAGCTACGCGGTCACTCCGGCTTGTTGCAGCAGAACGGCCATCTGCTCCTGCATCTCCTTGGCTTTCAAGCCTGCTGCCTGGGCGAAGTCCTGTCCATTGGAGGCATAGATGATGCCTCTCGACGAGTTGACCAGCAGTCCGCAGTCACTGTTCATGCCGTAGCGGCAGACTTCCTCCAGACTTCCGCCTTGTGCGCCCACTCCGGGCACTAACAGGAAATGGTCGGGAACGATTCGTCTGATGTCCTCGAACATCCGTCCCTGCGTCGCTCCCACCACGTACATCATGTTCTCCTTCGTACCCCATTGCAGGCTTTTCTTCAATACCTTTTCAAAGAGCCGTTCTCCCTCTGCGTCTGCTGTCATCTGGAAATCCAGTGACCCTTTGTTGGACGTGAGGGCAAGCAGGATGACCCAATGGCCTTCGTATCCGAGAAACGGAGTCACGCTGTCTTCGCCCATGTAGGGAGCGACGGTCAGCGAATCGACATCATACTCTTCAAAGAACGTGCGCGCATACATGGCCGACGTGTTGCCGATGTCGCCCCGTTTGGCATCTGCGATGATGAAGTGGGCGGGGTGGTTCTCCTTGAGGTATCTGACCGTTTTCCCGAACGCTTTCAGCCCCTCTGTTCCAAAAGCCTCGTAGAAAGCGAGGTTGGGTTTGTAGGCTACGCAGTATGGTGCAGTGGCCTCTATGATGGCTTTGTTGAACGAGAAAATCGGATCTTCTTCTGTGAGAAGGTGTTGCGGCACCTTTTTCAGGTCAGTGTCCAGTCCCACGCAGAGGAACGATTTCTTGGTTTTGATTTGTCCGATGAGTTGTTGTCTGTTCATGATGTTGTCGTTTTTGTTGTCAAAGTTCGCTTTCTTTCATGCGTTCTGCATTTTCTGCCACGGTGAGGGCATCTATCATGGCTTGGATGTCGCCGCCGAGGAATCCCTGCAAATCGTGTGTGGTGTAGCCGATGCGGTGGTCGGTGACGCGCCCCTGCGGGAAGTTGTAGGTGCGTATTTTTGCCGATCGGTCGCCCGTGGAGACGAGCGACTTGCGCCGTGACGAAATGTCGTCCATGTATTTCTGGTGTTCCTTGTCGTAGATGAAAGTATAGAGGCGGGAGAGCGCGCGTTCCTTGTTCTTGGGCTGGTCGCGCGTTTCCGTACATTCGATGAGGATTTCCTCTGTCTCGCCGGTGTTTGGGTTCTTCCACATATAGCGTAGCCTTACGCCGGATTCCACCTTGTTGACGTTCTGGCCGCCGGCTCCCGAACTGCGGAAGGTGTCCCACTTGATTTCTCCTTCATTGATGTGTACTTCGAACTTGTCGGCTTCGGGCAGCACGGCGACAGTGGCGGCACTGGTGTGCATCCGTCCTTGGGTTTCCGTGGCAGGGACGCGCTGTACGCGGTGTACGCCCGATTCGTATTTCAGCGTACCGTAGACATCGGCTCCGCTGACGGCGAAGTCGATTTCCTTGTATCCGCCGACGGCTCCTTCCGAAACGGAGGTGACGGAGAGATTCCATCCTTTCGAGTCGCAGTAGTTCTTGTACATCTTGAAAAGGTCGCCGGCAAAGAGTGCGGCTTCGTCGCCGCCGGTGCCTGCGCGTATTTCCATCTGCACGTTCTTTGCATCTTCCGGGTCTTTCGGAATCAGCGCGATTTTGATTTCTTCTTCCAGTTGCGGTTGGAGACGTTCGTTGTCTGCCAGTTCTGCGCGTGCCATTTCCTTCATTTCCGCATCGTCCCCGTTGGCCAGAATGTCCTTGGCCTCCCGGATGCTGTTCAGACAGGCGATGTAGCGTTTCCGCGCGTCCATGATGTCGCTGAGGTCTTTGTACTCCTTGGTGAGTTTGACAAAGCGGTTCTGGTCGGCAATGACGGCAGGGTCGGTAATGAGTGTCGCCACTTCTTCGAAGCGTGCTTCCAGCCCATCGAGTTTCTGTAGTATGCTGTTGCTTTCCATTTAATAGTTGAATGTTCCGAATTCTGATTGGATGGTCAGGCTTCTCGGGCCTTCCTCAATGTGTCCCACGACCTGCGCGTCGATATGGAACGACTTGCTGATGTCGATGATGCGGTCGGCCTGTTCGGGACGGACGTAGATTTCCATACGGTGTCCCATGTTGAACACTTGGTACATTTCTTTCCAGTCGGTTTCCGAGCATTCGTGGATGGCGCGGAACAGCGGCGGCACGGGAAACATATTGTCCTTGACGACGCGGCAGCGGTCGCCCACGAAGTGCAGCACCTTGGTCTGTGCGCCTCCGGTGCAGTGTACCATGCCGTGGATTTCTGGACGCAGCGTGTCGAGGATTTTCTTGATGACGGGAGCATAGGTGCGGGTGGGGGAGAGCACGAGCTGGCCCGCGTCCACGGGTGCCCCCTCTACGGGGTCTGTCAGCCGGTACCGTCCGCTGTAGACGAGTTCGTCGGGTACGGCGTGGTCGAAGCTCTCGGGGTATTTCTCTGCGAGATATTTGGCAAACATATCGTGGCGGGCGGAGGTGAGTCCGTTGCTGCCAGTTCCTCCGTTGTAACGTTTCTCGTAGGAGGCTTGCCCCGTGGAGGAGAGTCCCACGATGACGTCGCCCGGACGGATGTTGGCATTGTCGATGACATCGCTCCGCTTCATGCGACAGGTGACGGTCGAGTCTACGATGACGGTGCGCACGAGGTCTCCGACATCCGCGGTCTCTCCGCCTGTGGGATAGATGCCGATGCCCATCTGCCGCAGTTCTCCCAGCAGTTCGTCCGTGCCGTTGATGATGGCGGAGATGACCTCTCCGGGGATGAGTTTCTTGTTGCGCCCGATGGTCGAACTGACCAGGATATTGTCTGTCGCGCCGACGCAGAGCAGGTCGTCGGTGTTCATCACGACGGCATCCTGTGCAATGCCCTTCCAGACGCTGAGGTCTCCGGTCTCTTTCCAGTAGAGGTAGGCGAGCGACGATTTCGTGCCGGCTCCGTCTGCGTGCATGATGTTGCAGTATTCCGGGTCGCCTCCCAGAATGTCGGGAATGATTTTGCAGAAAGCCTGCGGGAAGATGCCCTTGTCAATGTTCTTGATGGCGTTGTGGACATCTTCCTTTGCGGCACTCACGCCGCGCATCATGTATCTGTCGTCCATGTTCTTTTCTTGTATTTTATGTGATCGATTGTCGTTATTTTCCGTTCCAGAACTCCCAGCTGGCGAAAGCCTGCAACAGGAGCATTTCCAATCCGTTCTTCACGTTTGCCCCGCGTTCCTCGCCCTTTTTCATAAAGAGGGTCGTGTCGGGGTTGTAGATGAGGTCGTAGAGGATGGTGTGGTTGTCCATGGCTTCGTAGGGCAGCGGCGGACAGGCATCGGTCTTGGGGTACATTCCGACGGGCGTGCAGTTGACGATGACGTTGTACTCCCGGATGATGTCGGGAGTGATGCGGTCGTACTGTATGGTGCCGGGGCGTTCGTATCGGCTGACGAAGAGGGTTTCGAGCCCGAGGCTGCGCAGTCCGTAATTGACGGCTTTCGATGCGCCTCCCGTTCCCAGGATGAGGGCTTTCTTGTGCCATTTCGTATCAAGCATGGGTTCGATGCTCTTGGTGAAGCCGATGGCATCGGTGTTGTAACCCTTGAGCGTGACCTGCTTCTTTCCCGTGTGGGTCACGCGGATGACGTTGACGGCTCCGATGGCGCGCGCTTCGGGCGTGATGCTGTCGAGAAAGGGGATGACCTTTTCTTTATAGGGAATGGTCACGTTGAGCCCCTTGAGTTCGGGGTTGGAGTCGAGCACTTCCGGCAGCGAGTCGATGGTCGGGATTTCAAAGTTCTCGTAAACGGCATCGATGTGCTCGTCGGCGAATTTCTGGTTGAAATAGCTGACGGAGAAGGAGTGCCCGAGAGGATAACCGATAAGTCCGTATTTGTCCATTTGTCTTGTGCGTATAGGGTCTATTTCGTTGCTTGATACATGGTGCAGATGCCGAAGGTGAGGCGGCGGAAGGTGGCCTGTCGGAATCCTGTCTTCCTGAGGATTTCCACCATCTGTTCGCCCTGCGGAAAGGCTTCGATGGTCTGCGTGAGGTAGGAGTAGGCGGCAGGGTCTTTGGAGACGAGCCGTCCGTAGAGGGGCAGCACGGTGTGGGAGTAGATGCGGAAGAGTTGCCGCATGGGAAACTT
Source organism: Oscillibacter sp. MSJ-31 (assembly GCA_963651005.1). Lineage (GTDB taxonomy): Bacteria > Bacteroidota > Bacteroidia > Bacteroidales > Bacteroidaceae > Prevotella. The sequence continues at coordinate 4,083 of CAVJNH010000021.1, read as the reverse complement.
CACGGGAGAGGTCAGTTCCACGACGCTCAGGTGGCCGCCCGGCTTCAGTACGCGGCAGATTTCCTTCAGCCCCTGTTCCAGGTCAGCGAAGTTGCGGATGCCGAATGCCGCCGTGACGGCATCGAAACTTCCGTCGCCGTAGGACAGGTGGAGACAGTCTTCCTTGTGGAAGGCGATGATGTCTTGCAGTCCTTCCCGTTCCACCTTTCTCCGGCCTATTTCCATCATGCCCTCACTGATGTCGGCTCCCGTCATGCTGCGGGGTCTGAGCATTTTCGCAGCCAGGATGGCGAAGTCGCCCGTGCCGGTGGCGATGTCGAGGATGGCCTGCGGACGGAAGGGAATCAGCCAACTGACGGCTTTCCTTCGCCACGCCTTGTCAATGTCCCACGAAAGGCGGTGGTTGAGACGGTCGTAGGTGGGCGCGATGTTGTCGAACATCTGCGCCACCTGCGCTGTCTTTTCGCCTTCGTGATAGGGCTTGATGGCCTCCTGCCTGTACATGGGGCTTTACCTCGTTTTCAGATAGTCGGCCACGTTCTTTTCGATGCGTGCAGCCAGATTGTCGTTGTCGCAGCTCTTGACGAATTTCTCTCCGGTGATGTGCTCGTAGAGTTCGATGTAGCGTTCGCTGACGCTCTCGGCGTATTCGTCGGTAATTTCGGGCATGGTCTGTCCGGGCTCGTTCATGAAGTCGTGTTCAATGAGCCACTGGCGCACGAACTCTTTGGAGAGCTGCCGCTGCGGCTCGCCCTTGGCAAACTTCTCTTCGTAGCCGTCGGCATAGAAGTAGCGTGAGGAGTCGGGGGTGTGGATCTCGTCGATGAGGTAGACCTTGCCGTCGCGCTTGCCGAACTCGTATTTCGTGTCCACGAGGATGAGTCCCTGCTTGGCTGCGATTTCCTGTCCGCGCTGGAAGAGCTTGCGGGTGTAGTCTTCCATCACGGCGTAGTCTTCTGCGGAAGCGATGCCCTGGGCGATGATTTCCTCCTTCGAGATGTTGAGGTCGTGGCCTTCGTCGGCCTTGGTGGTGGGGGTGATGATGGGTTCGGGGAAACGCTGGTTCTCCTTCATGCCTTCGGGCAGTCTCACGCCGCAGATTTCCCGGCAACCGTTCTTGTATTCCCTCCAGGCCGAACCGGTGAGGATGCCCCGGATAATCATCTCCACGCGGAAACCCTCACACTTCAGCCCGACGGTCACCATGGGGTCGGGTGTAGCCAGTTTCCAGTTGGGGCAGATGTCGGCAGTGGCGTCGAGGAAGCGCGCGGCAATCTGGTTGAGCACTTGTCCCTTGAAGGGGATGCCCTTCGGGAGAATGACGTCAAAGGCCGAGATGCGGTCCGTGGCGACCATGACCATGAGGTCATTGTTGATGTTGTACACGTCGCGCACCTTTCCGTGGTACACGCTCTGTTGTCCTTCGAAGTGGAAGTCAGTCCTTGTTAATGCTTTCATTGCTATGCTGTTTTTTGTCGAATTTCTCGTAGGCGTTGACAATGCGTGTCACGAGCTTGTGGCGCACGATGTCTTTCCGGTCCAGTTCCACCACGCCGATGCCCTCGATGCCTTTCAGAATGGAGAGGGCTTCCCTCAGTCCGCTCCGCTGCTCGCGCGGCAGGTCTATCTGCGTCATGTCCCCGGTGACTATCATCTTGGTGTTCCATCCCATGCGCGTCAGAAACATCCGGATCTGCTGCGGTGTCGTGTTCTGTGCCTCGTCGAGTATCACGACGGCATCCGAGAGCGTCCGTCCGCGCATGAAGGCCAGCGGCGCAATCTGTATGACGTGCTTCTCCATCATGTCCTGCAGCTTCACCTGCGGCAGCATGTCTTCGAGCGCGTCGTAGAGGGGCTGCAGGTAGGGGTCTATCTTCTCCTTCATGTCGCCGGGCAGGAATCCCAGCTTCTCTCCGGCTTCCACGGCAGGGCGCGAGAGGATGATTTTCTTGGCGGTCTTCTTCTTCAGTGCCCTCACGGCCAAGGCGATGGAGAGGTAGGTCTTCCCCGTTCCTGCCGGGCCTACGGCGAACACCATGTCGTTGGCGGCAAAGGCATCGACCAGTGCCTGCTGGTTGGCCGATCGGGCCTTGATGGGTCGTCCGGCCATGGAGTAGCAGACCACACCGTCGGGGACTTCGTCTGTCGTGCGGTGGCCCTTCACGATGTCGAGGATGTCCTCCTCTTTCAGCGCGTTGAACTCCAGCACGTGTTGCCGGATTTTCTCCGCGCTGGTCTCGAAGGCCGCCATCTGCTCTTCGTTTCCGAGAATCCTCATCACGTTGCCGCGCGCCACGATGCGCAGTTTGGGAAACAAGGCTCTCATCATCTGCAGATGGGCGTTGGCCGCGCCGTAGAACACTCCCGGGTCGATGTCCTCCAATACGATATGTTTCTCTATCAAAGTCTTCCTTTTTTCAAATTTGTTGCAAAGTTACTGAAAATCGGGGGAACCGCAAAAGAAAACCGCTATTTTCTCTCTGCCCGGAAAAATAAATCTCTCTGCCGAGCGAAAATTTTTTCTCTGCCGAGCGAGTGGAAATTGATTTGTCTCGTTTAACTTTTGCGGTTCCCATTATTTTTTTTGTAACTTTGCGCTGAATATTCATACAAGCGGTAAAACATGAAATATCCGATAGGAATACAGAGCTTTGAGCAAATCATCGATGGCGGCTATGTCTACGTCGACAAGACGGCCTTGGTCTATGACTTGGTGCATAACGGCAAGATTTACTTCCTATGCCGCCCCCGGCGGTTCGGGAAATCGCTGCTCGTCTCCACCCTGAAATGCTATTTCGAGGGGCGGAAGGATCTGTTCAAGGGACTGGCCATAGACCGGTTGGAGCAGGAGTGGAAGCAATACCCTGAGTTCCATTTAGATTTCAACGGCATCAATTTCACGGATGCGGGAGTTTTGAACCAAGTGTTGGAGGGATTTGTAGCCAGTGCTGAACGTCTTTATGGCAGAGACGAATTGGCACTGACATTGGGTAGCCGTTTCAAGGCTGTCTTAAAGGCAGCCCATGAGAAGACCGGGCTTCGTGCCGTGGTCTTGATTGACGAGTACGACAAGCCTTTGCTGGATGTCTTAGACCAAGACTTGTACATAACGGTCAACGGCCAGAAGAGAAAATTGGAGGATTGGAACCGAGAAGTGTTGAAAGGTTTTTATTCCGTTTTCAAGGCTGCCGATGAGCATTTGCAGTTTGTGTTGCTGACAGGTGTCACGAAGTTCTCGCAAGTAAGCGTGTTCAGCGGCTTCAACCAGCCCGACGACATCAGCATGGACGAACGTTACGAAGCTCTCTGCGGCATCACGGAGGAGGAGCTTTACTCCGTCTTCGACGAACCCATCAAGGCGATGGCGCAGCGGTACAAGGTATCGGAGGACGAGATGAAGTATAAGCTGAAGCGCAAGTTCGACGGCTACCATTTCAGTCCGAACATGCTCGACATCTACAATCCGTTCAGCATCCTGAATGCCTTGAGCAAGAAGATTCTGTCAGACTATTGGCTTGCCACTGGCACGCCGTCTTATCTGGTTCGCTTGCTGTCCCATTGCAAGGAGAACATGAACGAACTGACTGGCAAGTATTATCTGCCAAATAGTTTTGCGATGTATGACCCTGATGTGGATTCAATGTTGCCATTACTCTATCTGAATGGTTATCTCACCATCAAGGACTGGAACATGGATATGGATTCCTACCTCTTGGATTATCCAAACGAAGAGGTTCGGCAAGGGATTGCATCCATTTTGTGAATATGCCTCGGACAACAGAACCATCCATCAGATTGGCTGCAACTTCTCCTCGAAGACCGGGACGATTGACGGGTGGGAAGTGCTGGGTTAGTCCTCGTAACCCACAGAAATGTGACAGGGCACATCAAGCACATCCTTTCTTCGCTTTCTCACGCCTCTTTGGTGTTATACATGATGATGTAATCATGCGTGTATGATGATGTGAAAAAGTGCCAGGGCAAACGCATCAAAATGCATTTTCCTGCAAAAGTTTTGACAGGTAATCCTCGTCCCAGCCAGCCTTCATTCTTTTCAGGTTGAGGCTACCCTTGACGGTCTTG
>CAVJNH010000020.1:0-32528 GCA_963651005.1 Oscillibacter sp. MSJ-31 | reverse complement strand
TCAACGTTTCGAGGATGGCCTCCTCGATGCTTCCCTCGGCAGGATAAGGATGCGTGCTGCGGCGATAGTTGCAGAAGTCGGGCCACCACTCCCGGCTGATAAATGCCGCCTTGCCAAAGAAGAACTGGCCGTAGGCGCACCCACTCTCGCGGATGACCTCACCCTTCCAATCCCAGAGCGGCCATTCCCAGCCACCGTCAGGAAGAGCCACATATTGGCAATCCTCATCCACCGCTTCCTCAGCCGACCATCCCAATGTCGGCACGATGTGAAGCAGGGGCAACATCCCCACCTGATTGACATATTCTATCAGCTCAGCCGCCGAATGTAATTTCTTTCGCATCCTCATCGCTGTCCATTTTTACTTAGTGATTGCAGACCTTGGTGATGTCGACCGTGAAATCATCGTCACCTGTCGCCGGCATAAACTTACCACGAGCTTCAAGGAAATCCACCAGTTCCGCTGCGGTCATACCCTCCGCAGAGCAGGTGTAGAACTGTTCGTCTGCACCGAAACGTTCGATGATTGCATCAATGAGTTGTTGCTTTGTCGCATAACTGTTACCCTCCATCATGTGGAGCACTTCATGTCCATGTGTCATAGTTGTATTATCTGTTTTGATTTTTATTCGGCTACAAATTTAGCAAGAAAACCGCAGTTTAGTGCACAATTAAAATAATTTATGATTCAACGTTGCGCCTGTTTGAACGCCATCGGCGAGAGACCGGTCTGTTTGCGGAAGAAACGGCAGAAATAGGAGGTGTCCTCGAAATGCAGTTGCCGGGATATTTCCTTGATGGACTGTCCGGTGTGGGCCAGACGGAACTTGATGTCTTCCACCAGTTGGTCGTTGATGAACTTCTTGGGAGCCGAACCGTACACCCGCCGGATTACCTTATTGAGATAGTCGGCGGAGATGTGCATCTGGTCGGCGTAAAACTCCACGTTGCGGTGCTCCTTGTAATGCTTGTACAATAGGTTGAAGAACTTCACGGTGATGGTCCATCCGGAATCCTTGGAGACGTAGGAGGCGTTGTCATACCAGTCCCGTAATTGGTCGTCGATAATCCGGAACAGGCTGCACGTCATCGTGGTGATGGTCTCCCACGCCACGTTTTCCCTGGTGCACCGGATGGTCCAGTCGGCCATGTCCAACCATTCCCCGAAGGCTTTTCCTTGTTGGGGAGAGAGCCGCAGGATGGGGTTCTGAAGCAGAAACTCCCAAAGGGACATATTGGTAATCTGATAATATACCGTGTTGAATATCGCTTCGGGCAGGAAGAGATAGCGGACGGAAAAGTGCCCCGACGTGCGGACTATAGAGAGGAACACGTCGGAGGTGCATACGCACAGGTCGCCCCTCCGCAGCACAAAGGGACGGTGGTTGACAGAGAGCCGGGCATAGCCGTCCGTGCACACGAACAAGGCGCATCCATAGGGATGTATCGTGTACGAAGACATCTTCCGGCCATCCATCGTGCCCATTGCTATCTGTTGTTCCATGTTCCGGTGCTTTTGGGTGCAAAGTTACAGGTTTTATCCGAGATTCGTCACTTTTCGCCGGAAAAGTACCACAACCATCCGCTTTTGTCTTCAAGGGTCTCGCCGGAAAGCCGTACCTTTGCACCCCGAAAACAAAAAAGGAAACAAAGAACAATGAAAAAGATTGATTTCAGCAGAGACAAGATTGATTTTGGTACGGGTAAGATCGGGGCGTTGTTCCGTGCACTGTTCTTCCCGACACTCGTCGGAATGGCCTTCATGTCGTCGCAGACGGTCATCGACGGAATATTCGTGGGGCGCGGCGTCGGAGCTGACGGCATGGCCGCCGTCAATATCGTGGCTCCGTTGTGGATGGTGGTGACCGGCCTGGGTCTGATGTTCGGCATCGGGGCCTCGGTGATGGGTGGCGTACATCTGGCGGAAAAGAACGTGAAGGCGGCCCGCATCATCCTGACCCAGTCGTTCGGCGTGGGCTTCGTCCTCATGGCACTGATTGTACTGCTGTGCCTTTGCCATCCGGTGGACATCGTCTATGCCCTGGGGTGCAGCAAGCCGTTGGAAGCCTTCGCCCTGGACTATCTGTTGTGGCTCATGCCCGGCATGGTGTTCCTCTTCTGGCAGTGTGCCGGCATGATGCTGGTCCGTCTGGACGGCTCGCCGCGCTATGCCATGTGGATTCAGGTGGCGGGAGCCGTCACCAACATCACCCTTGACTGGCTGTTCATCTTCCCGTTGGGCATGGGTGTGAAGGGTGCGGCCATCGCCACCTCCATCGCCTGCGGTGTGGGCGGTCTGATGGCATTGGTCTATTTCATCGGCTTCTCCACCTCACTGAGGTTCTATCGGCTGAAGGCGAGTGTCACCTCCCTCGCGCTCACGCTGCGCAACATCTGGGACATGGCCCGGATCGGTTCCGCCACCTTCCTTACGGAGGTGGCCATGAGTGTCACCATCGTGGCCGGCAACTATCAGTTCATGTCCATGCTGCATGAGGAGGGCGTGGCGGCATACGCCGTAGTGTGCTATCTGTTTCCCGTCATCTTCTCCATCAACAATGCGGTGGCACAGGCGGCCCAGCCCATCATCAGCTACAACTACGGAGCCCGACAGAATCAGCGCGTGACACAGGCCCTGCGGCTGTCGCTGCTGACCGCCGTCACCTGTGGTCTCTGTGTGATGCTGGCGTTGATTGCCGGCGACTGGCTCATCGTGGGCTGTTTCCTGCGTCCGGAGGAACCGGCCTTCCGGATTGCCGTGGACGGCTTGCCTTGGTTCGCCACCTGTTCCGTGTTTTTCGCCGTCAACGTGGCCTTCATCGGTTACTGCCAGAGCGTGACCAACGCAGGACGCGCCATGGCCTACACCCTGTTGCGCGGCATGCTGTTCCCCGTGTGTGCCTTCGGGCTGTTGCCACAGCTTCTCGGAACGGTCGGGCTATGGACGGCCATTCCCGTTGCGGAACTGTCCACCGCCGTGATTATCGGCATTGGAAGTATCAAAAGCATTCGGTGCCACCGAATAAAAGTTACCTCTTGAATAAATCAGAATGAGTACCTGTATCAAGGAGACATAACTCCAACTTATCGTTATTATACCTCCAAACAAGTATCCAATCGGGAAGAATGTGACAATCATTCCATCCCTCATAATGGCCATGTAACGGGTGATTGTGATATTGCTCCGGCAACTTCTCACCTTTCATCAATATAGTCACAACTTTTTCAAACAAGGACTTGTCGTACCCTCGTTTCATACATTTCTTGTACGACTTCTTGAAACGCCCAGACAGTTGCAACCTATACTTCATCGTCAAGCCTCCAAATAAGCCATCATCTCCTCCAACGTGTCAAAGTTCTTGACATTACCTTTTTCTACATCAAGGATGGCCTTGTCAAGTTCCGACAGCTTGGCACTTGAAGCAGTCTCTTTACCCTTTAACCGAGAAGACAATTTATCTGTCAAGAACTTCATTGCCCAAGCCATATCATCGACAGACAAAGAAGCCAAGATTTCCGCTAAATTATTTCTGCGCAATGCTACAGTATTCATATCCAATAATTTTATGACAGGGGCAAAAGTAGCAAAAAGAATTGGTATCTCAAAATTTCAGAGGCATTTTCTTTCCCGTTTCAACTAAAAAAGCATATTTTGGCGAGTAACACCAAAAAGAAATGCTTACTTTTTATGGCTTTACTCATACGTTGTATTCCATGCGTTCCAATGGCTCATTTTGGGGTCCCGGGTAAATCAATCGTTTCCCCCGGGAAAATTGATCGTTTCCCCCGGGAGATTCGATCGTTTTTCCCGGGAGAATTGATCACTTTTCCTTAGGGGAATTGGAGCATCCCCTGAGAGGGGTATCTATCCGGTCGGACAAGTCGGTTGAGAATGTTTACGACATTCTACTTCTTTCCAAATCATCCGAATGACTTTTGCCTGCAAACATACGCTCGGAGACCTCCCGAAGGACTATCCGAATCTTGACAAACACCCATGCCATGCACAGGCTGATGCCGAATACCAAAAAGGGATAGATGGCAGTCATCACCAAGGAGGCATCCCTCTTGACGACTTTCCACAATAGCATGAACGCCAAGACATGGAAGATATAGATGTAGGCGGAATACTTCCTACCAATCGTTGCAATCCATGAGCCTTCACCAAAGCGAGGATGGCTCAAAGACCAATAAAAACAAGGCAAAATCATAGGCAAAGTAAAGATGTACATATTTCTCGAACCATGAGGAGTCAAACAACTAAGTAGCCACATCTCTCCGCAAGCCAAAAGGAGCGATCCGAAGGTGTAAATCCACAAATACCGCTCGTTCGAAAGAAAGCGGATAGCCTTATCTTTGTTTTCCCGGATACACCTGCCAATCATCATGCAAGGCAATCCCATAAACAAGAAATTGCGCAAGAAGGAAAACCAAGGAGTAAAATTACCAATGAGAAACAATAAGAGCAAGGCCGGTGTAGCATATTGCAAAATCTTTGTCAGCTTCCACTTGTCTGCAAGATAGAAGATAATCAGGTCGTATAATACTGCATAAAAATACCACAAATGGAAGCTGAACATATCGTCATTGCGTATTATCAGCCCAACGATATGCCGCAATCGAAAGGTATGGCTCACCCATTCCCCGAGTGTATCATGCCAAATCTGGGATGTCAGCGTCACCGCGCCATATAGTGCAGAGGCACACAGCACCATGATTACCAACTTGCGGATATGCCGCCAAAACTGCCCCTTCTCCACCATCATCGGATAGTAATAGCCCGTGATGACAAAGAAGATGGGGACGGCGCACCTTACGATAGGGCTTAGCCAACTGTGCCCATAATGAATCCACACTACACAAAACGCCGCAAAGCATTTCATGACATCAAGACTGCTGGCACGAGATACACCCATACCACCAGGTTTCACACAGCCACTCGCCGTGCTCGAAATCTGTTCTACCATAAATGAAAAAATCTTAGCGCAAACAAACTTGACGGAAAGGGTGTTCTGTATCAGGGCACAACAAGACAAAGAAAAGCGCGAGCTTGCGCTCATCCTGTCTTGAGGCCCTGAGAAAACCCTGTCTATAGATAAGTCAAGCCCACGCCAAGCGCAGGCATTCACGACTTATTCAGATTAGACAATTGGAAGTTTCTCAGGCTTTCAAGACATCCGAACAAATTGCAAACGCAATATTACTAAATTTTCTTTCTGGCACACGCTCCTGTGTGCCCTTTCTGCGGCAAAGGTAACGAAAAAAGGCGGGACTTGCAAGAAAACGGATGCCTAAGTCTCGAAAAAAGCAGGAAATGAACCATTGATCGCAGTCAACAGCGTGTTTTGGGTCCAAAATAGACCGTTGATCGCAGTCAACAGCGTGTTTTGGGTCCAAAATGAACCATTGATCGCAGTCAACAGCGTGTTTTGGATCCAAAATGGACCATTGATCGCAGTCAACAGCATGTTTTGGGTCCAAAATGGACCGTTGATCGCAGTCAACAGCGTGTTTTGAGTCCAAGACAGACCGTTGACTGCAATCAACGGCTACTTTCCGTTTTTGAGATGGCAGATGTTGATGGGGGATTATTCGGAGGCGGAGGTGGCGAAGAATTTCCAGAGGGGTGCGGCCATGAGGCTCTGCCAGATTTCCCCTCGCTTCAGCATCCCGTACACCTCCTCACGGGTGAAGAACCTCACTTCCACGTCCTCGCCGCAGTCCAGATGCTGCGGCCCCTGCAAGGTCACGCCAGTGGCCAGAAAGCAGTGGGTGAGGTTGTTCTGACTGCCGGGGTTGGCGGAAATCACCATCCACTCCTGCCAGTGGCCACCGCCGAAGCCCGTCTCTTCCATGAGTTCCCGCCGCGCCGCCTCTTCTGGCGTTTCGCCCTGCTCCATCACTCCGGCGCACAGTTCGTTGAGGGTCTTGCCCAACCCGTAGCGATACTGGCGGACGAAGACGAAGCGGCCGTCCTCCGTGATGGCGATGGTGTTCACCCAGTCGGGATATTCCAGTACGTAATATTTGTCGACGACCGCGCCGGTGGGCAGTTGCACTTGGTCTACGCGGGCGGTCAGCCAAGGCTCCCGAAACAGATATTTCTGCGAGAGCGTCTTCCATTTCATGTCTTTGTCTTCCATGTTCTTTGTCGTTGTGTGTTGTCAGAAGGGTTGTATGGTGTTCAGAAGCCTTTGCGGAGGCGGCGGACGAGGGCTTTGCCGATTTGCCGGAACTGGCCGTAGCGCAGGTTCAGCAGAAGCTCCTCAACGGATCGCCCGACCTTGATCCAGGGATGCCCCCAGGCGTTGTAGCGGTACATCCGTTCCTTGTAGGTCACGTCTTCCATGACATGATGCGGATGGCGCAGGGGGAAGTCCATCTCGTAGCTCGGCATCGTGAACTGGCGGCGCACGCCGCGGGGCAGCGTCCTAAGGGCCGAGTAGTGGGTGGAGTCGTCGGTGGCCCCCACGTTGCGGATCATGTTCCGTACAGGCATGACGGCCAGTCCCGAGTTGAACAGCATGGTGCTCCAGAAGACGGTCTCGAAGTCCGGCTTGCCCCATTCGCGGTACTGCCGGCAGATGGGGAGGAAGTCCTTCCGGATGTGGCGGCTCCGGAGCAGGTTGCGCAGCAGCCGCAGGTCGTAGGGGCAGTCCAGAAAGGTATAGTGCGCGTCCCATTGGTTGACGACGCGGCTCCACGACGCCCAGCCCCAGATGGAGAACGCCGAGGTGAAGAAGTAGTCGCAGGGCGTGTCGGGGGTCTGTCCGTCCATGTTGTAGCCCGACACCATGGTGACGCGCTCGTCGTCCTCGTAGCGGTCGAGCATCTCCTTGCAGAAGCGGAAAAACGACACAGCCGGCACGACATCATCCTCCAGCACGATACATTTGTCGGCCTGCGAGAAGGCCCAGCGGTGCGACGTGAAGCCGGCGGTCGTGCAGCCCAGGTTGTGCTCCTGGTAGTTGCGGCAGACCTCGCACTCCCAGTCCACGTCCTTCACCACCTCCCGGCAGGCCATGATGGCCGGCAGGTCCTTCTCGCAGCGCGAGCCGTCCTGGAAGAGGAACAGACGGGTGGGTCGGGCCTTGCGAACCTGTTCAAACACCTGTTTCAGGCTGTCGGGACGGTTGAAGAACAGCAGGAGTACGGCGATGTCAATCTGTGCGGGATGTTTCATAGACGGTGTTGTTTGAGTTGTATGATTTTGCGGTAGAGGCGGATAATCGGACGGCTCAGCACGGGAGGGAGCATCCACACCAGCCGGTCGTAGAGCGGAATGTCTGCGGGCAGCGTGCCGACGGCCTGTCGGTAGTAGTCCTTGCGCACGTGGTAGTGGCCGTCGTGGACGAACTTCTCGTATTCCTTCAACTGATGCAGCACGAAAGCTCCGTGCAGCTCCGCCCACTGCGGCTGCAGCGTCTGGCGCAGCAGCCGGTCGTAGAGCATTTCGCGGTCGAGGGTGCGGCGGCGCGTGTTGGGCAGGCCGACGGTGTAGCGGTAGACGCAATCGGGGATGAACCACACCTTGGGGCGTTTCATCAGCACCTTCACCTGCATCAGCTTGTCCTCGCCCTCGATGATGTCGCGCGGCGTGTCGAGGCATCCTTCGAGGACGGCACGGCGGAAGATGGCGGCCCACAGCACCGGGAAACGGTTCTTCCCGGCGATGATGGTGCGGATGAGGGGCATGGGGCTGACCTCCCCTTGGTAGACCACCGGCGACTGCGCCCCATTCTGGGTGCAGAAGGTGGCCACCACCTCGTCGGCTCCCGTCTGGCAGGCGGCATCGTAGAGGGTGCGCAAGGCTCCCGGCAAGAGTTCGTCGTCGCTGTCCACGAAGACGATGTACTCCCCCCGCGCCTGCTCCACACCCAGACGGCGCGCAGCCGTCACGCCTTGGTTCGGCGTGTGGAAGATGCGCAGTCTGCTGTCGCCCGCCAAGCGGTCGCACAATGCTCCCGAACCATCGGTGCTGCCGTCGTCGACGGCCACGATTTCCATCGCGTCCATGTCCTGTGCGAACAACTGGCGGAAGCAGCGTTCCACATAGTCCACCTTATTATATATAGGGACGACAACCGATACCTTCATGTTTTCTGTCTTTTGGGTGAAACATAGTGCAGACATTCGTCAAGGATTCTGGCGTGTGCCAGCTTCATCAGCAGCAGATAGAGCGCGCCAGCCGTCACCACGCGCGCCAGCAGCAGGAGGGGTGCGACGGTCAGCCAGAGCGTGGCGTAACGGGTGACGACCATCACCGCGGCGGATGCAATCAAGAACGGCAGCAAGTCGGCGGCGACGTGGCGGAAGCGCAGTCCGGTGAGCCGATGGGCCGCCATCTGCCACGTGCCCAGCCAGACGATGTTGAAGGCCGTGTAGACCGCCACCATGTGCAGCACCCCGAAGCGGCTGACCGCAATGACGATGGCCAGTTGGACGGCAATCTGCAGGATGTTGAGCCACATATTGATGTCCGAACGTCCGTGGCTGATGACCAGATTCTGGTAGAGCGTGTAGAACGGCATGAAAGCACCGCCGAGGCAGAGCACCTGCAGGATGGGCACGGCATCGAGCCACCCCTCGCCGATGGTCGTCACGATGAACTCGCGGCTGACCAGCGAGAGTCCCGTCAACGCCGGGAAAGCGAAGAAGGCCGTGAAGCGGAGCATCTTGCGGAACACCCGGATCTCGCGGTCCCGCTCGTTGCGGATCTCCACCAGTACGGGCTGCGCCACCTGCATCACCGTGTTGCTGACCAAGGCGTGCGCCATCGTGTTCCATTTGTTGGCCTGGAAGAAGTTGCCCGTCGTGCGCATTCCGAGCATATTGCCGAAGACCACGGTCAGCATATTGTTGCTGACCGTGGTGATGACCATCGTGACGAGAATCTTCATGCTGAAGCTGAAGGTCCGGCGGATGGGAGTGAAGTCGAACGAGAGGGTGGGCCGCCACGGGATGAAGTACAGGCGGCCCAACACCAGCACCAGACTGTTGACCACCTGTTGGGCGGCGATGCTCCAGTAGGTCATGCCTGCCAGTGCCATACCGACGGCGGTGAGGCCGGAGACCACGAGAGCCACAATCGAGACGATGGCCATCTCGCGCTGCATCATGTTCTTCGTCATGTACGCATTCATCGAGATGCCGAACGAAGAGAGGAAGAACGAGAGGAAGACCACCCGCGACAGGGCGGTCAGCTCGGGCTGGTGGAAGAAGGCGGCAATGATCGGCGCGCAGGCAAACAGCACGGCGTAGAGCCCGGCACTCATCAGCACGTTGAACCAGAACACGGCATTGTAGTCGCGGTGTCGGGGCGACTCCATGTTGACCACAGCCGTGGAGAATCCGCTCGACTGCAGGTTGCCGGCAATGAGCGAGAAGATGCTCAGCACGCCGACCAAGCCGTAGTCGGCAGGCGACAGCAAGCGTCCGAGAAAGATGCCGAAGAAGAGGTTGAGCAGCTGCGTCGTGCCGCTGTTCAGTGCTCCCCACATCAGTCCCTTGGCCGTCTTGTCCTTCAGCGATACCATTAGCAAGCGTCTGTCTACGATAGAATTTCCATGCAAAATTACAACATAAATCCGAGGAAGGAGACAAAAAGGAAGATTTTTATTTTGTATTGTCTCCGATTTGGCGTACCTTTGTCCAAGATTAATGCTACAAGAAAACGAAAATCCCACCATGGACATCCGAAACATCAAGCAGGAATGGAACGCCGTCATACTCGACACGCTCAAGGCTTTCATGGCTATCTGCGACCGGCACGGACTCACCTATTACGGCTGTGCCGGAACGGCCATCGGGGCGGTGCGCCATCAGGGCATCATTCCCTGGGACGACGACATCGATGTCATCATGCCCCGGCCGGACTACGACCGGCTGCTGACCCTTGCCAAGACGGAGGACTGGGGAAAATACGGTCTCATCACGCCCTACGACGATGAGACCTATCCCCTCTACTTCTCGAAGATTGCCAACCGGGAGACCACGCTCGTCGAAGAGCGTCGCATCCCCTGCGTCATCGGTCTCTATGTCGACATCTTTCCCCTCGACGCCACCGACGACGACGTGGAGGAAGCCCGGCGGCTGAAGGACCGCTACGCCAAGATTGCCAACCGGCTGAACGCCATCTCCACCCACAACACCTTCGGCGAATACCTCGCCTTGCTGGCAGAACCCAAGGAGTGGGGACGCTTTGCCGTCAAGACGCTGGCCTTTTTCTGCCGATCCGCGCTGCGCCGCCGCTTCCTCAGACAGATGGACGCGCTGAGCCACCGCTACGACTACGACAAGGCCCGCAACGTGCAGGTCTACACGGGGTCCTATGGCCACCGGGAGGTGTTTCCCAAGGCTTGGCTGGGCAAGGGAAAGAAATTCCCCTTCGAGGACACGGAGATTCCGCTGCCCGAAGCCTATGACCGGTATCTGCGCCATTTCTTCGGCGACTATATGCAGTTTCCGCCCGAGGAGCAGCGCATCGAGAAACACCACCGGGCCTACCTCAACATCCACCGCAGGGAGAGCCGCGAGGAAATCCGGCCGAAGGTGGACTTCAAGCTCTGACCCTTTCCGTTCCGAAAAAAACAACTGCCAATGAACTACGCACTCATCATAGCCGGAGGATCCGGCAACCGCATGGGACAGGACATTCCCAAGCAATTCATGCACGTGGACAACAGTCCCATCGTCATCCACACGATGATGGCCTTCCAGCGCCATCCCGACATCGACGGCATCGCCGTCGTCTGTCTGGACGGTTGGCAGACGGTGTTGCAGTCGTATGCCAACCAGTTTTCCGTGACCAAGCTGAAATGGATCTTCCCCGGCGGAAGGAACGGCCAGGAGTCCATCCGCAACGGGGTGTTCGGACTGAGGGACGCGGGACTTGACGGCGACGACCTCGTGCTCATCCACGATGCCGTGCGTCCGCTGCTCTCGCAGGACATCATCTCGTCCAACATCGCCATCTGCCAGAAATACGGCTACGCCATCACGGGCATCAAGTGTCGCGAGGCCATCCTGGAGAGCGAGGACGGCTTTTCCACGACGACCAGCATCCCCCGCAACAAGCTCATCCGCACCCAGACCCCACAGACGTTCCGCCTGCGCAACCTGATTGCTGCCCATGAGGAGGCGGCGCGCCGCGGCATTACCGATTCCGTGGCCTCGTGTACGCTGATGGCCGAGTTGGGCGGCATCGAGATGCACATCGTGCCGGGTTCGGAGAAGAACATCAAGGTGACCACCATCGAAGATCTGGAGATTCTCAAAGCCTTGATGCACGTGGAAAAAGAATCGTGGCTGAAATGAGCACCTACACGGAAGACATCCTGCGGGCCGGACGGGAAGCGTTGCCTTGGGAACGGCTGGAGGGCAAGAACATCCTGGTGACGGGAGCCACAGGACTGATCGGCAGTTGTCTCGTGGACATCCTGATGCGCCGGGAGGGGCATTCCTACCACGTGTTTGCCGCAGGCCGGAATGCCCAACGCGCCCGTCGGCGTTTCTCCGCCTACCTCACCCTGCCCACATTCCATTTCCTGCAATATGACGTGTGCGAACCCTTGCCGTCCGACGAGGCGTTCCATTTCATCATCCACGCCGCCAGCAACGCCAGTCCGGCCTTTTTCGCGGAGCATCCTGTGGAGGTCATCCAAGCCAACGTGCTCGGCACCTGTCGGTTGCTGGACTACGGAAAGGAACACAGCATGGAACGCCAGCTCTATGTCTCGACGGGGGAAGTCTATGGGGAGAGCACAGCCGAGCGGCTTCGGGAGACGGACAGCGGCTATGTGGACTGTGCCACGCAACGGGCCTGCTACCCTTCGTCGAAGCGTGCCGCCGAGACCCTGTGCGTGTCCTATGCTGCCGAGTACGGCACGGACACGGTGATTGCCCGTCCCTGCCACACCTACGGCCCTTATTTTACGGAAAGCGACAACCGCGTGTTCTGCCAGTTCATCCGCAACGTGTTGGCCGGTGAGGACATCGTGATGAAGAGCGACGGCAGTGCGTTGCGTTCCTGGTGCTACGTGGTGGACTGTGCCCGGGCTTTGCTCTACATCCTGTTGCGGGGTGCGTGCGGCCAAGCCTACAACGTGGCCGACCCTACGTCCGTTTTCTCCATCCGCCGGTTGGCCGAGACCATTGCACAGGCAGCCGGCAAGACGGTGGTCTGCCAGCTACCTTCAAGTCAAGAGTCGAAAGGTTATTCTGCCGTCCGCCACGCGGTCTTCGACACCGCCAAGCTGCAAGCCCTGGGATGGGCGGTGCAGGGCGACTGGCGCGAGAAACTGGAGGCCACAGTCCGGGAGATGGAGCAGGCAGGCGAGCGTTAGTTAGCCCACCTGACTGCCGGGCTTGACGTCCTTGCTGGCCGTCACCACGCTGAGACTTTCGTCGAAGTCGACCGCCGAGAGAATCATGCCTTGGCTCTCGATGCCCATCATCTTGCGCGGCTCGAAATTGGCCACGAAGAGGATGCGCTTGCCGACGAGGGCGGCAGGGTCGTCGTAGAACGCGGCAATGCCGCTGAGGATGGTGCGGTCGGTGCCGGTTCCGTCGTCGATGGTGAACTGGAGGAGCTTCTTCGATTTCTTCACTTTCTGGCAGTCCTTGACGAGGCCGACGCGGATGTCCAGCTTCTCGAAGTCCTCGAACGACACGTTGTCCTTGACGGGTGCGGCCTTGTAGGCGGCTGCCTCGTTGGCTTTCTTGGTCGCTGCGAGCTTGTCGAGCTGCTGCTGTATCACTTCGTCGTCAATCTTCTCGAAGAGCAGCGCAGGCTCGTTCAGTTGATGGCCGGCCTTCAGCAGGTCGATGGTGCCGAGCTGCTCCCAGTCGAACGAGGTGATGTTGAGCATATCGCGCAGCTTCTTGCTGGAGAAGGGCAGGAACGGCTCGAAAGCAATGGCGAGGTTGGCCACCAGTTGGAGCGAGAGGTAGAGGACGGTCTCCACGCGCTTCATGTCGGTCTTGGCCACCTTCCACGGCTCGCAGTCGGTGATGTATTTGTTGCCGATGCGTGCCAGGTTCATGGCCTCCTTCTGTGCCTCGCGGAACTTGAACTGGTCCAGCAGGGCTTCCACGCGTTCCTTCACGTCCTTGAACTCCTCCAGTGTCTGGCGGTCGATGTCCTGCAGTTCGCCGCAGGCGGGCACGATACCGTTCCAGTATTTCTTGGTGAGTTGCAGTGCGCGGTTCACAAAGTTGCCATAGATGGCCACCAACTCGTTGTTGTTGCGGTCCTGGAAGTCCTTCCAAGTGAAGTTGTTGTCTTTGGTTTCCGGAGCGTTGGCGGTCAGCACGTAGCGCAGCACGTCCTGCTTGCCCGGCAGGTCTACCAGATACTCGTGCAACCAGACGGCCCAGTTGCGCGAGGTGGAGATCTTGTCGTTCTCCAGGTTCAGGAATTCGTTGGCCGGCACGTTGTCAGGCATGATGTAGCCGCCGTGGGCCTTCATCATGACGGGGAAGATGAGGCAGTGGAACACGATGTTGTCCTTGCCGATGAAGTGGACGAGGCGCGTGTCGTTGTCCTTCCACCACGTCTCCCAGTTGCCCCAGCGTTCGGGGTCTTTCTCGCAAAGCTCCTTGGTGTTCGACACGTAGCCGATGGGGGCATCGAACCAGACGTAGAGCACCTTGCCTTCGGCTCCTTCGATGGGCACGGGGATGCCCCAGTTGAGGTCGCGGGTCATGGCGCGCGGCTGGAGATCCATGTCGAGCCACGACTTGCACTGTCCGTAGACGTTGGGCCGCCACTCCTTGTGTTCCTCCAGAATCCACTGTTTCAGCCAGTCCTGGTATTTGTTGAGGGGCAGATACCAGTTCTTCGTTTCCTTCATCACGGGGGTCGATCCGCTGATGGTCGACTTCGGGTTGATGAGTTCCAGGGGCGACAGGTCGCGTCCGCACTTCTCGCACTGGTCGCCGTAAGCTCCCTCGTTGTGGCAGTAGGGACATTCGCCCGTCACATAGCGGTCGGCCAAAAACTGCTTGGCCTCTTCGTCGTAGAGTTGCGTGGAGGTCTCTTCGGTCAGTTTCCCCTCGTCGTAGAGTTTGCGGAACCACTCTGCGGCGAACCGGTGGTGGATGTCGGAGGTGGTGCGGCTGTAGATGTCGAAGGAGATGCCGAACGCCTCGAACGAGTCTTTGATCATCTTGTGGTAGCGGTTCACCACGTCTTGCGGCGTGATGCCTTCCTTCCGTGCGCGGATGGTGATGGGCACACCGTGCTCGTCGCTGCCTCCGATGAATATCACGTCTTCCTTTTTCAGTCTGAGGTATCTCACGTAGATGTCTGCAGGCACGTAAACGCCTGCCAGATGGCCGATGTGTACTCCGCCGTTGGCGTAGGGCAGTGCTGCGGTCACCGTTGTCCTTTTGAATTTCTTCTCTGCCATGAATCGTATAAGGTCTTTAATTCCACTGCAAAGGTACGACATTTCCGCGAGACAGCCAAACGTTTCCCACCATTTCGGCCTGACCCGCGGAAAAGGGGCATTTCGGACATATTGCAGGACAGGCAACATGAAACAGGGCGTTTTCGGTGCAAATAAATGTTATATTCCGGGGGAACCTTGCACGCTATCCGAAATTTATTGTAAATTTGCAGTAAATTTCGATTGGAGAACTATGGCAACGTATGTAAATAGGACTGTTTATCTGCAAAAGCTGATCAATCGGCGGGACAACGGTGAGGTGAAAATCATTACCGGTACTCGTCGGTGTGGCAAGTCGTGGCTCTTGAAGAAGGTGTATTTTGATTATCTGGTAAGTCAAGGTGTACCGAAAGACCATATCATTTCCGTATCGTTTGATATGGATGAGGACCTTTCCGGACAAGACTTGACGGACCCGACGGTTCTCAAAAAGTATCTTTATTCCAAGATTATTGCAGAGGATGAGAACTACTATGTGTTCTTGGATGAAATACAAATGGTGGAAGGCTTCGAGCGTATCGTGAACGGCTTGAATGCCCATGATAATGTGGATGTTTATATCACGGGAAGCAACTCCAAGTTCTTGTCAAGCGACATCAACACCATATTCCGCGGACGAGGCGACGAGGTGAGGGTCTACCCTTTTTCTTTCAAGGAGTTCTGTACGGACAGGACGGAGCCTGTCGGTGAACTTTGGAAGGAATACTATACGTATGGCGGTATGCCTGCCTTAAGAAGCCAGCCAACCCCCGAGCAAAAGGTCGGTTACCTGCAACGTCTTTGGCAAAAGACTTACCTTGACGATGTGGTGGACCGGAATGGTATCAAGAATCGCATGGCATTGGAGAGTTTGGTCGATGCCTTGTGCTCTTCCATCGGCTCGCTGACCAATCCCAATAAAATCCGCAACACCTTGGAGAGTGTCCAGCACGTCAAGGTGGACGTGGAGACCGTGGTGTCGTATATGCAATGTCTGGAGAATGCCTTTCTCTTCGAGGGATCCCGCCGCTACAATGTGAAGGGGCGGAAGTATTACGAGAGTATCAAGAAATACTACGTGGTGGATGTCGGTTTGCGCAATGCACGTCTCAATTTCCGCCAGCAAGAGGTTACTCATATCATGGAGAATGTCATCTACAACGAGTTGCGCATCCGCGGTTATGTGGTGGATGTCGGTGTGGTGGAAAGCCGGGTGATGCGAGAGGGGAAGAGCACCTATCAGCAACTGGAGATTGACTTCATTGCCACGAATGGACTTGACAAGTATTACATCCAGTCGGCGTATGCCTTGCCAACGGACGGGAAGCGTGAGCAAGAACTGGCCTCGCTGAAGAAGATAGACGATTCCTTCCGTAAAATCATCATCGTGGGCGAGGACATCGCCACCTATACGGATGAAAACGGCTATATCTTCATGGGACTGTTCCAGTTCCTGAAGAACGAAAGGGTGATTGAGTGACCATTTTCCCTCGAAGTCTTCGACGGGTACTGGGTATTACACTGTGATTTCCAACAATATTCCTTCAAAGCCTTTCACGCAACTCTCGTAGTAGCCATCGCCGGTGGTTCGTGGGCCGCTGAGCGTCTCATAACCATCGGCGCTGAGCAGGGCAGTCAGGTTGTCAACTGCAGCCTTGCTGCCTACCGAAAAAGAGAGATGGATGAAGCCTGCGTGGAACTGGCTTTCGTTGTCGCCCTCCACTTCCGGTCGGGTCATGATTTCCAACCGGGCCGGGCCGTCAGGGAATGTCAGGATATAAGTGCGGAGATGGGTACGGGGATTGTGGTACATCTTGTTGGAAACTCCCTGGAAGTATTTCTCAAAGAAGCCTTTCATACCCTCCAAATCCCTGCAATACAATGCAATGTGTTCTATTTTCATAATTATTGAATGTTTGGTTCTGTTTCATAAACAGGTTCTTTTCTATTCTACCGGATTAATGGGTTTGGTGTAGCCAACATCCTTCCTCATGCGAGTGGATGACGCCGATGGCTTGCAGGTAGGAGTAGATGATGGTCGTCCCGACGAACTTCATGCCCCGCCGTTTCAGTTCCTTGGCTATGCCGTCGGACAAAGGGGATGATGTCCTGTTCCATTCATGGATGGTTTGGCCATCGGTGAAGCCCCAGATGAATTTGTCAAACGATCCGAACTCCGTCTGAATATCCATGAAAGCCTTGGCGTTGCATACCGCAGCGGCAATCTTCATTCTGTTTCGTACGATACCTTCCTCGTGGCGCAAAGACTCCAGTTTCAAGGCATCGTATGTGGCCACTTTCCGACATTCGAAGCCATCGAATGCCCGGCGGAAAGCCTCTCGCTTGTTGAGGATGCACTCCCACGAAAGACCCGCTTGGAATCCTTCAAGGACAAGCATCTCAAACAGTTTGCAATCATCGTGCACAGGCACGCCCCATTCCGTGTCGTGATAGTCCACATACAGCGGATTGCTTAGGTTGCACCAATGACAACGGGGCTTCGCTGCGCCCCCATGGTTACCTACTTCTGCCATTCCTCTTGTCGCTTTACCGTCCGTCTTGACTCAATTCGCCTACAAAGGTAATATAAAAACCGCAGACCACCAAGAACAACTGCGTCGGCTGATAGCAATTCTTGTCACACATTTTTGCTATATTTGTGGCTCACCCGACAAAGTCCGTGGCAAGGGCTAACCAAAATATCAGCGATACACGATAGAATGCCAATTTAAAACATCTTTCCAGTTAGAGAAATATTTTTTCCTAACTGGAAACCTGAAATCGGGAGGTTGGAGTTATTGTATAAATTATGTGAAAAACGGAGGAAATCATGGCGCGACCCTTTGCCGGATGAAACAAAAAGTGTAGCTTTGCCGTCGATTACCACTAAAAACAACAACCGCTATGAAATTCAACGACAAGCAGACAGCAGCAGCCATCATCGCCATAGGTATGGTGGCTACGGGACTGGCCATCCGCAGCGGCATCGTGACCTTCAAGGACCGCGACCGCACCGTGGCCGTCAAGGGATTGTGTGAACGTGAGGTGAAAGCCGACAAGGTGACCTGGTCGCTGACCTACAAGGAAATCGGCAACGACCCGTCAACCATGTATGACCTGCTGGAGCAGAAGAACCGAAAGGTGGTGGCCTTCCTCAAGTCAGCAGGCATCAAGGACGACGAAATCAGCATCAACCCTGCCGAGATTGCCGACCGACAGGCCGACAACTACGGCAACGAAATCATGAACTACCGATACAAGGCGAAAAGCGTCATCACCGTCACCTCCGGCAACGTGGACCGGGTGCGCCAACTGATGCGCCGGCAGGCGGAACTGATGAAGCAGGGCATTGCCATCGTCAGCGAGGAGTACAGCAACACCGCCGCCGTCACCTACACGTTTACGGGACTGAACCGCATCAAGCCCGAGATGGTGGAGGAGGCCACGAAGAATGCGCGCGTCACGGCACAGAAGTTTGCCGACGACTCCGGCTGCACGCTGGGCGATGTGCGCAGTGCGCAGCAGGGACAGTTTTCCATCGAAGACCGCGACAGCAACACGCCCTACATCAAGCGCATCCGCGTGGTGAACACGATGGAATACGCCCTGGAATAAACGGAAAAACAAATAAGACTAAAAACAGCCGTGCCCCTCTTGACCATCCGGTCAGCAGGGGCACGGTTGTTTTTATAGCGGATCAGACCCTTTATGCCGCAGCGGCAAAGAGTCCGTCGAAGACGCAGGAGCAGATGCCGAAGAGCGCGATGCCAGCCACGGTGAGCACCAAGGCCAGACGCGTGGCACAGTCGGTGCGGAAACGGGGCAACGGCTGCTCAGCCTTGTTGATGTACATGGCCTTGACGATGAGCAGATAGTAGTAGAGCGACACCACCGTGTTGATCAAGGCAACGAACACCACGAAATAAGCCAGGAACGAACCCTGCTGCGCAGCAGCCATGAAGACGAAGAACTTTGAGAACATTCCGGCGAACGGGGGGATTCCCGCCAACGAGAACAAGGCCAGCGTCATGAGGAAAGCCAGACGGGGATTGGTCTGGTACAGTCCGTTGTAGGCCGACATCTGGGTCGTGCCGTTGCCGCGCTGCTCCACGGTGTTGATGACGGCGAATACCGCCATGTTGGCCACCACATAGACCAGCACGTAGTACATGAGCGAAGCCATTCCCATCTGCGTGGCACCGATCAGCGCCAACATGATGTAGCCGGCCTGCGAGATGGAACTGAACGCCATGAAGCGTTTGAGTTCCGACTGGCGGATGGCGAAGAGGTTGGCAATGGTGATGCTGAGCACGATGACGATATAGAGCAGATACTCCCAATACTCGGTCAGCGGAGCGAAGGCGCGCGAGAGCACCATCAGCAGCGCAAAGGCCGCAGCCCCCTTGGACACCACGCTGAGATAACCGGTCACGGCCACAGGGGCACCCTGATAGGTGTCGGCAGTCCAGAAATGGAAAGGAACCAGCGACAGCTTGAAGGCCAGTCCGCTGAAGAAGAACACAAGCCCCACAATGGCCAGCAACAGCGACGGACGGTGTCCGAGGGTGAGCATCGTTCCGAAACTTTCTGCCACGTCGTTGAAATAGAGCGTACCGGCGGTGCAGTAGAGGATGGAAATGCCGTAGAGCATGATGCCGCTGGAGAACACGGCGGTGAGCACGAACTTGGCGGCAGCCTCAGCCGATCGGTTCTTGTACTTGTCGAAAGCCACGAGACAGGCCATCGGCACGGAGGCCATCTCCAGTCCGAGGAAGAACAGCAGGAAATGGCCGCTCGACATCATGACATACATACCCAACAGGGTGGAGAGCACCAACAGGTGGAACTCGCCGACGAGTTTCTCCGCCTCGCGCTCCAGCCACGACTGCGCCACGAGTGTCACAATCAGGGTGCCGAACGTCAGGATGACCTTCATCACCTGCGTGGCCTTCGTGGCCACGTAGAGTCCGCCGAAGGCTTCGGCAGGAGCAGCCAGTGCGCACACCACCAACTGTGCTGCGAGCAGCACCATCATCAGCGTGCCGAGTGTCTGTACCTTCTTCTTTCCCTTGCCAAGGATCAGGTCGGCAAAGAACACGATGACCAGAGCCAGCACGAGGGTGGCTTCCGGCAGCATATGTAAGAATTGTCCGTAATTCATTTTTCTTGTTTTTAAGGGATTAAAGAATGTTTGCCAGTATCGGGCCTACTGCATCGCTGATGACATTGCTGGCCCAGAGGGGGAACAGTCCCAGCCCGGCCACACAGGCGATAAGGCAGATGACTGCCACGCGCTCGTCCCAGGAAGCATCGGTCAGCTCCAGGAAATGGGGGTTCTTCACCTCACCGTACAGGATCTTGCCCACCACGCGCAGGATGTAGACCGCCGTAATGACGATACTGGTGCAGGCAATGATGGTGCAGACCCGATGGAACGTATCGCCGTTCTCGAACGAACCGACGAAGATGGTCATCTCGGCAATGAACCCGGAGAAGCCGGGCAGACCGAGGTTGGCCAGACCGGCAATGACATAGCCCACGGCCAGGAACGGCATAATCTTCATCAAACCGTCCAGATAACGGATGTCACGGGTGTGGGTGCGGCCATAAATCATACCGATGAGGGCGAAGAACAGGGCCGTCATCAAGCCGTGCGACAACATCTGCAGGATGGCACCGGTGCAGGAGGTCTTGGTCATCATCAGCAGGGCGAAGAGCACCAAGCCGCAGTGGGACACCGACGAATAGGCGTTGATGTATTTCAGGTCGGTCTGCACGCAAGCCGAGAACGCGCCGTACACCACGGAGATGGTGGTCAGAATCAGGAAAATCCAAGCCAGTTCACTGGCGGCATCGGGCAGCAGATACATGGCCACACGGAAGCAACCGTAGCCTCCCAGCTTCATCAGCACACCGGCGTGAAGCATGGAGACGGCTGTCGGGGCCGACGCATGACCGTCGGGCGACCAAGTGTGGAACGGGAACATCGCACCGAGCACACCGAAACCGATGAAGATGAAGGGGAAGAAGATCTTCTGTATCTCCACCGGGATGTTGTGCATGGCGGCAATGGCCGTCACGTTCATGGTGGTGTGGCCGCTGAAGTAATAGATGCCGAGAATGCCGATAATCAGCAGGGCGGAACCGCCCATCAGCATCAGCGTCAGCTTCATGGCGGCATACTCCTTGTTGCCGCTGCCCCAGACACCGATCAACAGGTACATCGGGATGAGGGCCACCTCATAGAACATGAACATGGTGAAGAGGTCGGTGCAGATGAAGAAGCCGTAGACCCCCGTGGAAAGCAGGGTGAACCACAGGAAATATTCCTTGGTCAGCGGCTGCAGCCGCCACGAGGCAAACGTACCGGTGAAGACGATGATGCTCGACAAGAGCAACATCACCACGGAGATGCCGTCGACTCCCACGGAATAGGCAATATGGAGGGGCTTGAACCACGGGGTGCTTGCCGTGAGCAGCATCACGTCGGCATTGCCGGCGGCACGCTGCTGGACAAAGTAGACGGTAAGCCAAACGGACAGCGCCAGCAGACACGAGGCACCGGCCACCATCACACCACGCACCTGATTGAGGCTCTTGCTCAGCCACAGGCCGACGAGCATCAGGGCGGGGATTACTACGAATAATGTCAATATACTCATTGTTTCGATTTTTCTTTATTCATAATGTTCAGAGTGCACAGGCCAACAGGACAAGTGTCAGCGCCACCGTACCGGTGAGGAACCATACGGCATACTGCCGCACGTCGCCGCTCTGCCAGGGACGGATGGACTCGCCGGCCTCGTTGGCTCCCCATGCCAGGAAGTTGAACGTGCCGTCGACCACATGACGGTCGAACCAGGCCACGGGCTTGGAGATGCAGCGGAAGATGATGCGGTGGGTGACGTACTGCCAGATTTCATCCTGATAGAAACGCTTGTAGGCCGCATGGTGCAGACGGGGGAACTGCCGGTAGAGGCGGTCGGCGATGGGCTGGCTCTCTCCTTTATATATATAGGTGGCGAGACCGATGCTCAGAATGGCGATGACGGTAGAGGTCAAGGCAATCTGCACGTCGAAATGGATGGTGTAATCCTGGCCGCTGGCCGACACAAACGACCCGAAGCTGCCGTCCCATCCGGCAAAGCCGGCAATGGTGGTGTAGACACCGACACCCACCGTGATGACACAAAGGACAATCAGCGGCACGGTCATGGTGAGCGGAGCCTCGTGCGGCGTATGGTGTGCATGGGCTTCCTTGTTCTCCGTGCCCCAGAAGATGCCGTAGTACAGGCGGAACATATAGAAAGCCGTCATGGCGGCAATGCCCGTCATAATCCATCCGACCACCGGACTGTAGGCAAAGCAGGCCGTGATGATCTCGTCCTTCGAGGAGAATCCCGAGAAGAAGGGAATGCCGGCAATGGCCAGACAGCTGATGAGGAAGGTGATGTGGGTAATCGGCATATACTTGCGGAGACCGCCCATCATGGCCATCTCGTTGGAGTGGACTGCATGGATGATGCAGCCGGCACCGAGGAACAGGCAAGCCTTGAACATGGCGTGAGTGAACAGGTGGAACATGGAAGCCATATAGCCCAACTGCGCATGGTTGTCGAGCAGGGCTTCATGGCCGGGCAGACTGACACCGAGTGCCACCATCATGAACGCAATCTGCGAGATGGTGGAGAAGGCCAGCACACGCTTGATGTCGCTCTGGGCGCAGGCTACGGCAGCAGCGTAGAAGGCCGTGAACACGCCGACCCACACCACAATGCTCAACTGCGGCTGGGCGTACTCTATCCACAACGGGAACATACGGGCCACCTGGAACACACCGGCCACCACCATCGTGGCGGCGTGGATCAGGGCAGACACCGGTGTCGGGCCTTCCATGGCATCGGGCAACCAGATGTGCAACGGGAACATCGCACTCTTACCGGCACCGCCGATGAACATCAGCACGAGGGCCGTGGGAAGGATGAACGCTCCGGCAGCCAGTGCCTTGGCCGTGTTGCCGGCAATGAACGGCGTAGTGCCCGCACCCATCTCTATCGTCCCTGCGAACGAGAAGCTGAACGACTCGGTGTAGTAGCCGAAAATCAGAATACCGATGAGGAAGAACAGGTCAGCAAAACGGGTCACGATGAAAGCCTTCTTGGAGGCGGCAATGGCCGGCTTCAACGGATAGTAGAAACCGATCAGCAGGTAGGACGACACGCCCACCAGCTCCCAGAACAGGTACATCTGGAAGATGTTCGTGGCGACCACGAGGCCGAGCATCGACATGGTGAACAGGCTCAGGAAAGCATAGTAACGCTGGAAACCCTTCTCGCCGTGCATATAGCCGAACGAATAGATGTGCACCATCAGGCTGACCGTCGAGATGACGATGAGCATCATCACCGAGATGGGGTCCAACAGGATGCCCATGTCAAAATGGAGATTGCCCAGCGGCAGCCAAGTGAAGTTGTAGGGAACCATCGTGGCAAAAGTGCCGTCGGCCAGGCGCGGAGCCGAGAAATAGCTGAATGCCGTCAGATACGACAACACCGTCACGAGTCCCAACGAAGTGGTGCCGACAAGGCCAGCCGCCTTGTGGGACATCTTCATGCCGCAAAGCCCCAACACGAGGAACGAGAGGGCGGGCAGCAGCAGAATCAAAAATGTATAACTGTAATCCATCACTTCTTAATTACCATTTCATGTTTTTAATACTGTCAACGCTGTCGCTCTTGAAACGGCGATAGACATTGATGATGATTGCAATCGCGACGGCCGACTCGGCAGCACTCACACCGATGGAGAAGAGCGTCATGAACATGCCCTCCATACTCTCGGGGAAGAGCAGGCGGTTGAAGGCCGCGAAATTGATGTCGACCGCATTGAGCACCAACTCAATGGAGATGAGCATGGCAATCAGATTGCGACGGGTCACGAAACCGAACACACCGATGAAGAACAGCAGCGCGCTCAGTATGAAATAATATTCTACAGGTACCATAGTCTCAGTCCTCCTTTCTTGATACAACCAACGCACCGATGATGCAGGCCAGCAGGAACAGCGAGATGAACTCGAAGGGGAGCACATACTGATACTTGCCGGCACCGACCAGCGCATGACCGATTTCACGCATGGGCACCTCCTCGTCGGGAGACACCGCACAGACATAGCGCGACATTCCGCGCAACACATCGTTCTTGAGGAACACCAGCACGACCGTGGCCAGCCCGACGACGCTCAGCAGGGCACCCATGACGACACGGCTGCCCTTCATGCGTTCCATCAGGCCCTGCAGGGTACGCTTGTTGACCAGTTGGATGGCGAAGACGTAAATCATCGTCACGCCCCCGGCATAGACCGAAATCTGTGCGGCTCCCAGAAAAGTATAGTCGAGCAGGAAGTAAAGACCTGCCACGCCGAAGAGCACGAACAACATGAAGGTTGCGGCTCTCATGATCCGCTTCGTCGTCACGCACATCACGGCCGAGCCGAGGATGACGACAGCGAGGATGCAAAACATTACTAAATTAGCCATTGTCCTTACTTCGTTTTAGTGTTAAACTTACCGATGGTCATTTCCGCACCGCCGTCCAGCAGGTTGGGCAGCGAGCCTCCCTGGTAGACTTCCTTGTCGAGGTGGAGCACCAGACTGCTGCGGTCGAACACGGCGTTCTCGAAATCGTTGACGAACCCGATGGCGTCGAAGTTGCACGCATTGGTACACAACTGGCAGAACATACAGTCGCCCAGGTCGTAGCGGTAGTCGTCGAGCACCTTTTTCTTCTTGCCCGTCTCGGCATCCTCCTCCATGTGCGAGGTAATCTTGATGGTGCCGTTCGGGCAGGTCTTCTCACACAGCGTGCAGGCCGTACACTTGTATGCTCCGTCTTCGCCACGCTTGAACACGAGACGACCACGGTGGCGTTTGGCCACGTGGAGCGTGGTCTTGCGGTTCTCGGGATACTGCTCCGTCGACTTGTTGGTGAAGAAGTCCTTGAAGTATTCCTTCCAAGTGACCTTCATTCCCGTCAGGAGCGTCTTCACTCCGTGCCCGAGTTCTCCAAAATATGATTGGTTATTTTCCATTTCTCTTCTTTACACCTTATTTAATATACCATCCGAGTGCCACGACGACGGTCATCAGCACGAGGTTGATGAGGGCCAGCGGCATGAGATATTTCCATTCGAGTTTCAGGATCTGGTCGATGCGCAGGCGCGGGAAGGTCCACTTGACCCACATCAGCAGCCACACCAGGGCAAAGGCTTTGCCCATAAACCATACGATGCCGGGAATGTAGTCCATCACCTGGTCGAAGGCGGCCACGCCGATGTTGACGGGAGCCCATCCGCCGAGGAACACCGTGGCGGCGACTCCGGCAATGATGAACAGGTTGAGGAACTCGGCCAGATAGAAGAAGCCGAAGCCCATGCCCGAATACTCGGTATGGTGGCCGGCGGTCAGCTCGCTCTCGGCCTCTGCCATGTCAAACGGGCCGCGGTTGGCCTCGGCGTTTCCGGCAACGAGGAACACGAGGAAGGCGATGATGGCGGGAATGTGGCCCTGGAAGATGAGCCAGCGCCAGGGTCCGGTCTGCGACTCCACGATGCCGGACACCTGCATGGTGCCGGTCAGCACGACGGCAGTAATCAGACAGAGGCAGAGCGACATCTCATAGGAAATCATCTGCACGGCACCGCGCATGGCGGACACCACAGAATACTTGTTGTTGGAGCTCCATCCGGCGAGGAAGATGCCCACCACGCCGATGGACGACACGGCGGTCAGCAGGAACACGCCGACGTTGAAGTCGAGCACGGTCGCGCCGTTGTTCCACGGCAGGAACGAGAAGGCTCCCACCGAACCGATGATGACCAGCAGCGGAGCCACGGCATAGAGCAGCTTGTCGGCCTTGTCCACGAAGAAGATTTCCTTGATGAGCATCTTCAGCACGTCGGCAAACACCTGCAGCAGGCCCCAGTAGCCCACGCGCATCGGGCCCAGACGGCACTGGAAATAGGCGCACACCTTGCGTTCCATGAAAATCAGTGCGATGGCAATCAGCGCATATCCCACCAGGATTCCCGCACCGATCAGCACGCACTCTATCAGTATCGACCAGAAGTCGCCCAGTCCCAGTGTGGTACGGAGCAACTGGTCTATCCAGTTTGTTATTATCGAAAAGTCAAACATGATATTCTACGTTCTTTTTGTTGTTTAACGGTCAATGTCGGGAATCACGAAGTCGATGGCGGCACCCGTTGCCACGAGGTCGGCAATCTTCTGTCCGCGGAGCATCGCGTCGAGCGCGCCGGTGAGCGACAGGCCCATCGGGCGCATCTTCAGGCGGTAGGGGCTCTTGTCGCCGCGCGAGTCGAGATAGACGCCGAACTCGCCGCTGGCTCCCTCCACGGAGAAGTACCACTGTCCTTCGGGCACCTTGATGATGGGCTTCTGCTTCACGTAGAAGTCGCCGGTGGGGATGTTGTCGATGAGCTGCTCGATGATGCGCAGGCTCTGGTACATCTCCTGGATGTGGCAGGTGTAGCGGTCCATCGTGTCGCAGCCGCTCATGATGACTTGCTCCCACTCCACTGCGCCGTACATATCGTACGGATGGTTCTTGCGCACGTCGTTCTTCCATCCGGAGGCGCGTCCGGCGGGTCCCGTCACGGCGTAGCTGATGCAGTCGGCGAGGCTCATGGGGCCTACCTTCTCGAAGCGGTTGTGGGTGATGATGTTGTCTCCGAACACGTCGACGTACTCCTGTATCATCGGCTTGAGGTACTTGACGAGGGCCTTGACGTTCTCCACGAAGTGGGGGTCGATGTCGTCCTGCAGGCCGCCGATGCGGTAGTAGTTCTGGATGAGGCGGCCGCCGGTGGTCTCCTCCATGCAGTTGAGCACGTGTTCGCGGTCGCGCATGGAATAGAGGAAGGCGGTCAGTGCGCCCATGTCCTGTGCGCAGCAGCCGACGTACAGCAGGTGTGAGTCGAGACGCTGCAGCTCGTCCATGATGGTGCGGATGTACTTGATTCTCTCGGTCAGCTCCACGCCCATCCCCTCTTCAATCACGCCCACCAGCGCGTGGCGGTGCATCATGGCGGAGAGGTAGTTCAGTCGGTCGGTCAGGGCGAGGGTCTGCGGATAGGTGTAGCTCTCGCACATCTTCTCTATGCCGCGGTGGATGTAGCCCAGATGGGGGTACACGCGCTTCACGGTCTCGCCGTCCAGCACGGTCTGCAGGCGGAGCACGCCGTGGGTGGAGGGGTGCTGCGGGCCGATGTTGATGACGTAGTCGTTGTCGGTGAACAGCTTGTTCTGCTTGGAGCAGAGGTGGCCGTCCTTGTCCAGCCAGTACTCCATGCCGTAGTCCGGCTCCTTGTCGTCTTCCAGCACGTAGTCGTCGTTGAAGACCCAGTCCTTGCGGAAGGGGTGTCCCTTGAAGTCGTTGCGCAGGAAGAGGCGGCGCATATCGGGATGGCCGAGGAAGAGGATGCCGAAGAAGTCGTAGACCTCGCGCTCCAGCAGGTCGGCCACGTGCCAGACGTTGGTCACGGTGGGAATCACGCTCTCGCCGTCCACCACCTTGGCCAGCATCTTCACGCTGCACCGCTCGTGGCTGTCGGTGTTCTCAAGGATATAGATGCAGCCGAGGCCCTCTTCTGCGCCGAAGTCCTCGCCCACGATGGTGACAAGATAGTCGAAGTGCTTCTTGTCCTTCAAGTTCTGCATCTCCGAGGCGAACTTGTCGAAATCGAATACTAAATGTTCCAGTTTCATGCGTTCTCCTCCTTTTCTTTCTTCATTTGTTCTACAAACTCCTGGGGCACGTCCGTCACCACGATGGGTTCGCGGCGGTGGTCACCCAGGTGGCGTGCCACGAGTTCCTCGTTCGACACGCCGAGCTCGCGCTCTGCCTTCGACTGCTTGTGGTTGGCTCCGCCGAAGAACTTCTCTATCTTCACCTTGCGCTGCAGCTGCATCATGCCGTACATGATGGCTTCGGGGCGCGGGGGACATCCGGGGATGAACACGTCCACGGGCACGATTTCCTCGATGCCCTTCACCACGTGGTAGCTCGACTTGAAGGGGCCGCCGCTGATGGCGCAGCCGCCCACGGCCACCACGTATTTCGGCTCGGCCATCTCGTCGTACAGACGCTTCAGGGCGGGAGCCATCTTGTGGGTGATGGTGCCGGCGCACATGATGAGGTCGGCCTGACGGGGAGAGTTGCGCGTCACCTCGAAGCCGAAGCGGGCGAAGTCGTAGCGCGAGCAGCCGCAGGCCATGAACTCGATGCCGCAGCAGGAGGTGGCGAAGGTCAGCGACCAGAGGGAGTTGGAGCGTCCCCAGTTGATCAACTGGTCGAGCGAACCCGTCACCACGTTGACGCCGCCTTCGTGCAGCTCGTCGACGAGCTTCTCCAGCGTGGCGTTGTCCTTGAACTCCTCGTAAGGAATGCTCTTGATTTTCGGCTTTATTTCCATTCAAGCGCTCCTTTCCGCCAGGCATAGGCCAGCCCGAACACTAATACTACCAAGAAGAAGCCGATGCTCAGCAGTGCCGCGGCACCCAACTCCTTCACTACCACTGCCCAGGGGTAGAGGAATACGGTTTCCACATCGAACATGAGGAAGAGGATGGCAAACAGGTAGAAGCCTACGCTGACCGGCAGCCAGGAGGTGCCGCGCGTGGGAATGCCGCACTCGTACGGCTCGCCTTTCACCTTGTTGTAGCTCCGCGGGCCGAGCAGTTTGGCCACCACGTATGCTGCCACCACCAATGTAATGGCCGTCACGAGGACGGTAATTAACAAAGTAAAGTTCATAAACGTTTATAATATATTATAATTTGTTTTTGCTTAGCGGCTGCAAAGGTACAAATAATTTTCGAGACACACTCATTCCCCTGCCGAAAAAAACTTTCCGGGCAGAGAAAAAAAACTTTCTGGGCAGAGAAAAATATTTTTCCGGGCAGAGAGAAAAAACGGCGTTCCCTTTGCCGTTTGTGTTTTTCTTCGTAACTTCGCGGCCGGAAAAACGACTTCAACAAAGAAATATGAAAAGAATTTTGACCTTGGCTGTGATGCTGGCAGTGGTGCTGTCCGTCGCAGCGCAGAAGAAAGCAAAGTACGTGTTTTACTTCATCACCGACGGCACGGGCGTGAACACCGTGCTCGGCGCAGAGATGTACCGGGCGGCCCAGCAGGACCGCATCGGGCGCGAACCGTTCTGCATGACGCTGTTCCCCGTCATCGGCGTGTCGTCCACCTTCTCGAACAACAGCGGCGTGACGGACTCTGCCGCCTCGGGAACGGCCCTCGCCACGGGCGTGAAGACGCAGAACGGATGCCTCGGCCTGCAGCCGGACCTCAAGACACCCGTCACCTCCATTGCCGTATGGGCCAAGCAGGCCGGCATGAAGGTGGGCGTGGCTTCGAGCGTCACCGTCAACCACGCCACGCCGGGCGCGTTCTATGCCCACCAGCCCAAGCGTTCCGCCTACTATGACGTGGCCAAGGACATGATTGCCGCCGACTTCGACTTCTACGCCGGCGCATCCATCAACCGTGCGGACGACCCGAAGCACCATCCGGGCGAGCCGAACCTCTACAAGGCCATGGAGAAGGCCGGCTATGCCGTGGCCTACGGCGTGGCCGACTATCAGAAAAAGGCTGCGAAAGCCAAGAAGATGCTCCTCGTGCAGGATCCGGACCACTACAACCCGGCTTCCGGCAGTGAGGCCCTGCCCTACGCCATCGACGCCAAGGCCGGCGAGATGACCATCGAGGACATCCTCCGCTGCGAGATGGAGTTCCTCATGCGCGACAACGACAAAGGCTTCTTCCTCATGAACGAAATCGGAGGCAAGGTGGACTGGGCGTGCCACGCACAGGACGGCGCAACGGCATTCGCCGAGGTGGGAGCCGTGGACCGCTGCATCAAGATGGCCTATGACTTCTACAAGCAGCACCCCGACGAGACGCTCATCGTGCTCACCGCCGACCATGAGACGGGCGGTCTGGTGCTGGCCGACAACAACATCTATGCCCTGAACCTCAAGGCACTGGTCAACCAGAAGATGAGCAGCGACGGCTTCACGCAGGTGCTCCGCAACCTCCGCAAGCAGACCGCCAACAAGGTGACGTGGGAGCAGGCCAAGCAGGCACTCACCGACAACTTCGGGTTCTGGAAGGAGCTGAAGCTCTCCGAGAAGGAGGAAGCCCGCCTCCACGAGGTGTGGCAGCAGTCGTTCGAGGGCAAGGCCGAGGACGTGAAAAACGAATACACCGCCAACGAGCCGCTGTCCGACGAGGCAAAACACATCATCAACAAGAAGGCGCTGCTCTCCTGGTGCACCGGCGGCCACTCCGCAGGTCTCGTACCCGTCTACGCCATCGGCGTGGGTTCCGAACAGTTCACGGAGCACAACGACAACGCACTCATCCCCGTCAAGATTGCCAAGGCAGCCGGCTATCAGATTCCGGACTACCTGAAATAAAAGGATCTGAGACGTTCGTACCATTATTACAATCGGAATAGCAAACGAGAAATATGAAACAGAAAAGACGGACCAGATTCAGTGGTTTGTTCGTGGGCGGGTTGCTTGCGATGACTGCGCTCGCATTTGTTTCATGCGGTTCAGAGAATGAGATTCCGGCAGTAAAGGAAAACGAATTGCCAGAGGCCATAGCCCGGGATTTCAACAGCCGTTACGGAGACAACGCCGTAGTAGAGCACGTGTACACGGGCTATGATATGTGAATGACAGGGGCGACTACTATACTTTTGTTGACGGAACAAGACCCGACCGTCTGGGTTACAATATTGGTGTGAACTAGAATCATGGAGCGCGCGGTCAGACCGTGCGCTCCATGATTTCGAGACACATCCGGCTGTTGTGGTAAGGACACTTCCAGAAGCCGGCCTTGTCGTCGTCGAGGTTCAGGCTGCCGTCCTTGCGGCGGCTCCAATACCATTCGCCGTTTTCATAGTCGATGAGGTTGTCCTTGATGTACTGCCAGCAATGGTGGGCTTTCTCAAGGGCAGCCTCATCTGTGAAATGCTGCCAGAGATTGAAGAAGCCCACCACGGCCTCGGCCTGCACCCACCAGTGGAGGTCGCCGTCCACATAGCCCGTGTCGAGGTTGGCCTCATGCACCATCGATCCGTCGGCATGAAGTCCCTTCTCCGAGGCTTTCGCCACCATCCGGACGATAGGCTCCACTTTCCTCAGCACCTCCGCGTCGCCCAACACGAGGGCGGCTTCATGGATCAGCCACGAGCACTCGATGTCGTGGCCGTAGCTCTCCAACGCCCCTGCTCCGCGCTTCCAGTCCATGTCGAAGAAGAGGTCGAGATGGTGGGTTTCGGGATTGAGGATGCGGTCGGTGAAGATGTCAATCAGGTTGCGCAGGGAGGTTTCCAGTTCCGCCGACTTCCATATCCGATAGAGGTTGGTGTAGGGTTCGATGATGTGGAGGTGGGTGTTCTGCGACTTGGGATAGTTGGCATCCAAGTCGGAGAGGCGCATATCGGCCATGGGTTGCCAATCGCGCGTCTGGGCCTCGATGTAGCCATTGTATTCGTGGTCGAGGGCGTGCTTCTCGATGCAGCGGTAGAGGCCGATGGCCTGCTCCAACGCTTCGCCGTCGCCCGTGGCACGGACAAACTCCGACAGACCATAAAGGGCGAAGCCGATGGCATAGAACTGCTTCTTCGTGTCCAGCGGTTTCCCCTCGCAGTCCACGCTCCAGTAGACTCCGCCGTAGTCGGGGTCGATGAAGTGTTCCACGAGATACTGCCGGGCACGCTGCGCCGCCTCCAGATATTCCCTGTCGCCCAACACGCGGTAGGCCGCGGAGAACGCCCAGAGGATGCGAGCGTTGAGGATGGCTCCCTTCTCGGCATCGGCGTGCAGTCTGCCGTGGCCGTCCATGCGGCCATAGAAGCCGCCACGCTCCCGGTCCTGCATCTTGTCGAGCCAGAAGCGCAGGATGTTCTGTTGCAGCACATCCTGCATCTCGCGCTTCATGGTGCTTGCGATTTCCTTGTCCATCGTCATTTCTTTATCGGGAACTTATAAGCCAGCAGCATGAGCAGCAGCGCAATGGCAGCCGGGAACAGCGAGAAGAGCGACCACACCATGGTCAGCACCGAATCGGTGATGGAGGCCGGGTCGATGGTCGTGTTGCCCATGTCGTCCGTCACCATGTGGGCTCCTGCCAAGCCAAGCAGCAGCGCAATCAGCGAACCGGAGATGGCCGTACCGAACTTCTGCGACATCGTACCCGAAGAGAAGATGAGCCCTGTGGCGGACGTGCCGAAATGTTCCGTGTGGTAGTCTGCCACATCGGCGTACAGCGACCAGAGCAGCGGCGAATAGATGCCGATACCCATGGAGGTGACGATGACGAGGATGATCATCAGTCCGATGTAAGCCCTGTCCATAGGGATGAAGAAGAACGCCACGGACGTGACCAGACAAATCACTGCCGACCAGAAGAACGCCATGCGCTTCGAGCCTACCTTCCTAGCGAACCAAGGAGCCACGCCGCCGAACACCATGCACGTCACTTCGCCAAAGGCCATGAAGACGGTGAAGTTGATGATGAGGTTGTCCACCGTCACGTTGCCGTGCAGGCAGTAGTCGAACATATAGCCGGCCACGGCGTAGCGGAAACCGTTGAAGAAATTGGTGCACACGGCCATGGCGGTCATGTAGAGCCACGCCTTGTTATGTACGAGGTCGGCAAACTGCCGGAACGAGAATTTCTCCGCCCGCACCGGTTTCAGCCGCTCCTTGGTGAAGAGTCCGCACACCAGCGTCATCACGGCGGCGACACCGCCGAGCACAGCTCCGATTACGGCATACTGGTGGGCTTCCGTGCCGCCCACACACTGCTGGAGATAGGGGAAAGAGAGCAGCGTGGCAAAGCCCATGGCGTAGGCTCCTATCATGCGATAGGCCGAGAACTGGTTCTTCTCGTTGTCGTCATCGGTCATCACGCCCAGCAGCGAACCATAGGGCACGTTGACCATCGTGTAGATGGCCATCATCAGCAGGTAGAGCGTATAGGCATAGATGCGCTTGC
>CAVJNH010000019.1:0-32792 GCA_963651005.1 Oscillibacter sp. MSJ-31 | reverse complement strand
CGCTACGCTCCGAGGAACGTACATCCCCCTGTGGGGACTCCCCATGTCAACCCATCAGAATTGCACTTCTATCTTGAAAGTGGGTTGCGCAAGGCTGCTGCCCATGTGGAATACATCAAGTCGAGCATCAAACCTGCCAAGAGTTCAACTCCAAAGAAAGGCATCGACCGTGAGAGGAACATTGTCAATATGTATAACAACAACCATACTATCGACGACATATGGAAGGTCAGCGGTTTCAAGAGCCGCAGCTCAGTGTTCCGCATACTCAACAAGTATGGGGTGAAGCTGAACCGAGGCAAGTTCAGCGGACCGCTCGGGAAGAGAAAGCCAAAGGATGAGAACGGAAATGAAGTTGGAAACGAAAACGAATAAAAAAGGATTGCTATGTCAAAATCAACGATAAAGAAATTGCTTCAGTCCATGACAAAGGCGGAAATCATAGAAATGGTGCTTGAATTGTATTCTGCCAGAAAGGAAGCCAAGGAGTATCTGGAGTTTTACGCCAGTCCCGACGAGAAAGGAAAGCTCGAAGAGTACAAGAGTGTCATCCGTGAGGAGTTCTATCCCAAGAGACGAAGAGAACCGCAGACACGCTTTTCTGTTTGCAGAAAGGCTGTGGCAGACTTCAAGAAGCTTAAACCATCGGCAGATGCACTTGCGGAACTGATGGTGTCATATATGGAATGGGCTACCCAATTCACCCATGACTATGGTGATATGTGGGAACAATACTACGACTCCGTTGAAAGCAACTTCGACAAGATTGTCAAGCATATTGCCGCCAATGGACTGTGGGAGAAGTATGACAAGCGACTTCAACAGTGTGTGGAATGGTTAAGCGTATGTGGTTGGGGCTTTGCTGATGCTGTTGCAGATATGTATGAGGAAGGCAAGGCGATTGACCATGAGCTTGCCGCGAAATATCCTACAACAAGGGTGATGAGGCTGAAATAAAAAAGATGTTCGGCAAATGAATTGGCTACACATAGCAGAAGACTATATACAAAATCCTCCCTAACACAGAGCTACCAAACATGTAAACTTTTTCTAATTACACAATAAATCAAGTACTATTCCGCTATAATAAAAAGTTAATAAAGAAAAGCGGTCGTCATGGTGCTTAAATGACAACTGCTTCTATAAGACTCTTTTTCGTGCGACAACACAATGTGAGTATTGACATACATTCTTATTTACCTGACGTATTTTGGTTATAAAGAGGTGTGTCTCCATTATGGTTCTTCATATAGGTTTGTATCCTATTTGTTTCCCATTGTGAAGCACCGTCAAGAGTAGAGGCACTTCCGACAATTCTCATTTTGTCAAAGTTCTTATCTTGGCGGTGTTCCATTTCCCTTCTTGCAGGGTCATTAGTAATGCCAACATAAACAACCTTATTACCTTGCTTCAATTCATACTTATATGTATCTCTTTTAGACATTGTAATAAAAAACAGAAAAATTAAACATGTTCATTATCTCTTATTCTCAAATGGTGAGAAATCTATAAGAGCCTTCTCGCATCAGCATTAGGCTTTCGGCTGCGAGTGCCCAAAGCACCAATATAGCATCCACAAATGTTATGCCAATAGAAATTATCTTTTGTTAAGTCTGTTTGATGACATTTTGTCTGTTAGTTCTGACTTCTTGACACTCTCAATGTTACTGAAAGAAAAACATTAGAATTATGGCTATACAGCAAGCGCAAATTACAGAATTTCCTGTCTATAAATGTCTTGCTGCATAGGCGCATAGTCCTTTTCCACAAAGCAATAGACATCTGCGCACAAAAAGGTGCACAAGATGTTTTGACCTTGTGGAATAATGTCGTGAATGGATAAGGCTAACGGCTCTTATCTGTCCCTTCTGAAATCATTTCGTCTGTCTCCGTGAAAAAGGCTTTTGAGCATTCCGCCCAAAGCCTTGAACACAAAGAACACCACGAACAAAGATACGATGTCGTTCATACGCTAAAGTCTTCATTTGTTATACTTGTGTCTTGTACAGATTGATGATGTCCATACCCATCGCCTTGGCTTTTCGGCAAGTATAGAACGTGCCGCCCTTTGGCTTGCCGTCGAAGAAAGCAATCAGTCCGCATGAATGAGAGAGCATGTAGTCATTGCGTCTGAGCAAGCACCCCTTGAAATAATGCTTGCTCAACTGAATTGCATCGTCTGCCTTGTCAAGAATATCACGATAGCGGTCTTGCTCCCTTGCACTCCACCTCTCGCTCTGACCGTCATAGGGAATGACGGCAATGAGTTTCAGATTGGGCAGTTCCGTTTTTAGAGAAATCACCTCCTCGGCTGCCAACACATCGAAACCGAGTGCCATGCCACAATAGAAATTGGTGATGCCCATAGCATAGAGCTGCCTTATCTTGCCTCTCACTTTCTTCCTTGTCTCGTCCTTGCGGTCTTCCGCTATCGTGCGGTGTCCCGAAAAAGCCACGGAGTTGGCTTTGATGTACTTTGTCTTATCCATATCACTTTGCATATTTATAGTGTGTGCGTCCCAAGAACAGACCTCCCAACACGTTACCGCCAAACATTTCCAACTGATTGGCAAAGATGGCATAGCTTGCGCCGGTCGTTACCACATCATCGAAAACATAGATGTCCTTGCCCTTGAAGTAGGCTTCATCAAACCCTATCACTTGTGTCTTGCAGACGCTCTTCTCCTTGTCATGGCGGTGCTCGTGTACTGCCAAGCGGTCGCCTGAGACGGAAATACGTGAATAGCCATTGATGATGCCACAAAGCTCGCTCACTCGATTACAGAAAGCCATGTATCGGCTCTCGTTCTTGGCTTGGGTGCTGGCTGGCACACATACAAACACGATGTCCTTAATCCTTTCGCCACAAACCTTGATGAGGTGTGCAGCGGTCATTTGCGCCACCTTCTCAAAAGCGTTGTCCCTTGCATCCTTGAACGCCCAAATCAGTTGGCGTGCCGCCACTGCGTCCTCGCCCACATTGCGGACTCTCACAGGAAAATACTTCAAGAAGAAATCCATCCTCTTGCTCAGCTGTCTCTTGATGCTGTCGTCTATTGTTCTTGCCATAGTCGGAAAAATTATTTGCGTTAAACTCAAATTCTTATTTTCCCTATTTTCGGAAGCCTTTCGGCTTGCCCAAGGGATATTTTTCCGCACGCAAAGGAGTTGGAAGGCAAAAAGACAAATCGGAAGCGAAAAATACGCTCTATATGCCACGCACATAGAGGAAGATTTTTTGAAAAGCATCCCCCGATGCCCAATTTGGCATTTGACGAGCAACTGGTACCTTTGCGGAAAATATCCGAAGCGGCAAAGACGATGGACGAAATGAAATGGCTATAAGTGCTACTACATAAGATTATAACAAGAAAAGGGCGGGTGTGGAGCTGCGCCATAGGTGCAGTTCCGCAAGGGAGGGACGAAGTGCTATAAGAAGAAAACGGCTTGTCGCTTATAAAAAGAGGACGGAACAAAGATGCGGCAGGAGCATTAGGGAAACTCTCTTGGTATTCATGCCGAGTGTGTTTCCGCTCCAGCCTTCATGCCATGTGGTTTCTTGCAGTAGCGACAGTTGGTCGCCACAGCCAAGGTACCTTTTGGCAGGAAATCTTTGCGACGAATACAAGGGGAAATACAACGATTATAAAGAGAGAACGAGAAGCGGATATAAAAGGTATGGGTGGGAGTGAAGCTGCACAACAGCCAGACAAGCAATCCTACGAAAGGGATGTCATTGGTAGACAGCATGAGAGTGGCGGTTGCGTCACGGATGCCGTTAGCCAATGCCATCCTTTTCGTGCTTGTCCTTCGGTAAATGGTCATTCTTCACCTTTCGGGATGTTGCTCCCGATAAATGAAAAATGTCGCTTTGACGAACTGTTGGTGCGGTTTCGCAGATGGATGGGACAAAGAGCTAAAAAGGATAGCCGACTTGACGCTTATAAAAGTTGTCGCAATGACGGTTATAATGGCAAACTCGCTAATGGTGGTTATAAAGGGAGGCAAGGTTGTATGAGCAAAACAAAAGCGACCGAGGCCGCTTTGTCTATCAGAGAGAATGAAGAAATTCTATTTCTTGCCTTTCTTGGTAGGCTTTTCAGGCTCTGCCGCTGGAGCCTCCTTGTCTGGTGTAGGATAGAACTTGTTTGCGATGAAGACGATGCGGTTGTGCTTGGTGCCTTGCTGGTCAACCCACTCGTCTGGCTTGAAGTAGCCTTCAACGGTGAGCATGGTTCCCTTCTGCAGTTTGTCGAATGAGTCAACATGCTCGTTCTTGCGCCATGCCTCCATGTTCATGAAAGCTGAAACTCTGTTGGTTTCCTCACCATTCTTCTCTTGACGGCTGACTGCCAATGAGAAACGTGCTACTGAAGCGTTGGTGAACTGACGGATTTCTGCGTTGTTGCCTACGAATCCTGTTACTACGAAAGTGTTCTCGATCTTTTTCATGTTGAATTACTTTTTGAAGTGAAACTTAATTTTTACATGCAATCCAAGAGCAGGGATGTGGCACATGAGGGTAGCACCATGAAAATAACCAATAATACTCGTTTTCTGTTGGCGGTAAGGAGAAAAAGGAAGATTATCGGCTATTTTATTGGTCACAGCAAAGCGACCGCACAAGACGGACTCCATCTGTCGAAGCATCACGCTACCTTTGCATCGGAAAAATAGTGGCTTCAAAAAAAATGGTAATTCAGAAAAGGACATAAGAACACGGTAACAGCATCGTATGGCACAATCATTTGCAGAAAACGTCACCAATGCGAGGTGCGCTTTCATGGCATTTTGCCGTCAGCAACAATGGCTAACCAACAGACAATACACTTTTCCACATGGAGGATAGGCGCATGAGCATATTGACCAAGACAAGCAGAAGGAGAACTTGCTTTGAAGGCTACTTCTCTTTGCAGGGAAGGTAAACAAGAGCAAACGACTACAATAGCAATGTCGCAAACAAACTCCGTCCTCAGACAAAAGGCTTCGCTGTACGAAAAGCCCCAAGAAAGGTATAATCACAAACATTCTCTCATACAAAGAGGCAGGTCGCCATTTTGCGAATACAACCATCAAAGCATAGCCATATAAAAGTATATCGGCAAACGAAGAAGTGAGTTTGCCGTTTCTCTACAAAAGGATTTTTACTGGCGGAAAGAAAAAAGATGCCTGACAAGTTTTATCCTCACCAAGCATCCTTTCGTCAATCATAGACAAGAACGTCATCACGTCTTTCTACGATTTCCTTGCCATTGCGCAATTTCACGACAATGTCCTCACCATAG
Organism: Oscillibacter sp. MSJ-31; assembly: GCA_963651005.1. GTDB lineage: Bacteria > Bacteroidota > Bacteroidia > Bacteroidales > Bacteroidaceae > Prevotella. The sequence goes on along the minus strand of CAVJNH010000019.1, from coordinate 27,507 downwards.
TCTGCAACCACGAAACCCTCTGTGCGTCCTCTGTAGGGTATCAGCAGTGTGCAACTGCAACCGATAATGTCGGTCAATTCTTCGTATTCAAACATAGCTCTATAAAGTTTGTGGGTTCTCCGAATGATAAATCACCTTGCATTCCTCAACCTCGGCAGGTAGTCAAAAGGCAGGATAGTGCGAGAATGATGCGTTTCCGTCTTGGCAGAGTGGAGAAACAATCTCCACTTGCCATTTCCGCATAAAGCCATCAACCATCTCGATGTCCTCGTCACTCAATCCCGAAGGGTCACCATTGATGATGTAGCACAACGCCCATGTAGGGATATTCTCTATCGTCTCAAATCTTTCCATCAGCCAAACGTGAACTTGTTTATGTAATAATTAGGTGTCCTCGTTCTCATACTCATAGCCATTGATGAAGTCCACCATTTCATCATCGGCTCTGTCGCCTTGCGAGGTGCCCATCTTCTCACACCACTTGGCTATCGCATCTTGGCAAGTGTCAAAGATGTCCTCACAAGCATCCTCGAATGGCTCACCCGAAGAACTCACACAACATTCCTCTGGGAAGAAGCCTTGCTCATCGTGGACATAGAAAATATCGCATCCACATTCTATCTCACGGTAACTGATGGAAAGTTCTCCACCAAGAACTTTGTTCAGTTCATCAAAGAACTCCTCACAGGCTTCCCAAGCACTCTCGGTGTCAAAGGACAACAAGCAGATGTCCTCGTCTTCCTCGAACTCCGCCCAATAGATATGTCCTCTTACCGATATGCCCATCTTCTCATAGTCGATGCCATAGTGTTCCGCCAACTTGTAGAGATATACGTTCTTGGTGTTCACCTCCATTGTTTGGAGCGTGTCCCAAAGGTCGGCTACCGCCTTGCGTTCGCCCATCACCTTGTACTGAGTGTCACAAATGTTTGCCATAAGTCTTCATCTTTTTTATTCCCTAATTTTGCATCTGCAATTTCGGGATTGATTAAAATTTTGTTGCCTCGAAAGGTGTCTGTGCCTTTCCTGCAAGGTTCTCTGCTCAAATACTACCTGCAAGGTGGAGATTTTAGCAAGAGACCGTAGGCACCGAGCTTGCGAGGAATGTGGGTACAGACATTACCTTTGCAACCAAATTTATCAAAGACCAGAAATGGCGATGAAGATTCAGGTAACGGAGTAACAATTAGAAAAGTTGAAATATAGGGATAAAAGAGTCAAGGGCGACTTGAAACAAGCGATTAAAAGTGGAGAGTAACATAAATCGTACAAGAGTTATTACTGGCGGAAAGAAAGAGAGCGACAGCCCATTACTGCACATGGCATGGTAGGGTTATCGCTCCGCAATTCGTTCAGTTCATCCAATCCATTAGTATATATATCCTAAGATGAATGAATTTATATTTGTGTATTGGCTTTGGTTGGCAGCCATAGGCAGATGACGTTTCTTTTTTCTTTCCGCCAGTAAAAATGGTTCTTGAAGAGAAAGTAACAGGAAATATGGCTGTCGGGTAGCAAAATTTGTTGCACAAGATTTGTTTTTCATTTTGCTGGTTCTTTCTTGTCACCCAACAAAAACATGCTTACGTTTGTATTTCCCTGTACCTACTGATAATCAAGTAGGTAACAATTAAAGAATATCGGCTTGCTATGTACAACGCTGATACAACGCCGAAAGCCCCACGCCTGTGTAAGTATATATTCCCCCCATCAACGGACACAAAGTGCGCCCGAAGCCAAAGAGGGCTGTATATCATACACCTCATGAGACGTTCTGCATTGCTTTGTTTTTGACTTACGGTCGAATTTGCGAGATTCTTACACTGTCAAAATCAAAGCGCACAGTTACGCCTTTTCCTAAGTACACGTCTGCCCCACCCTGCCCCTCTGGGCTTTCGGTATAGGGGGAGACGAGACAAAGGTACGATTATTTTTCCAAACAAAAAAGAAAAAGGGGAAATTTTTCTATGCAGATTTCATTTCTTGGGTATTTTCAGTTTGGCTGCACCAGGAATGAATATCTTGCAGATTGCGCGTTGCCTTTCAGCCGGAGGGCGATGCGCCAGACGTTGTCCTTCCACTGCGTCTTCATGATGCCGTCCGCCATCTGCACCTGATCTGCCGATGCGTCCAGCGTCCGAGCATCGTACTCCAAAAAGACCGCCCCGTCCTGAAGGAGGATTCTGCCGGCCTGCTGCATCACCGGCTGGCCATAGACCATGAGGACGAGGTTCGTGGGACGTGAAGTGCTGTCCATGTCAAAGCAGTCCTCGATAGTGACGCGGTTGTCCGTCCGGTCCAGCACCACCTGCCGCTTCCACGTCCTCACCTGCGCCTCCGCAGGGTAAGCCTTGGCGATGTCCAGCGTCAAGGAAGATGCTTTTTCTTTTCCGGCTTCACTGCCGGTGTGCGCCACGTCCGTAGCCCTGTATTCCCGACCGTCCCGTTGCTCCATGCCATTGATGACGGGCACGTTGTGGTAGGCCGAACGGCAATTCATCAGTTCAAAGCGTTGGCTGCTGAACGATTTCGAGGTATAGGTGTCGCGCCCAAGGTCGATGACGACCGGTCTGTTCCGGTGGTAGACGATGAAGTTGCCGATGTCGTTGTGGTTGTGGCTCTCGGCATTGTTGCCGCCCTTGACCGCCACGAACCAGTCTTTGCCGCGCGCCACCATAATCTGCGAGTTCTCCAGAAAAGCATCCTCCGTCGTGGGCTGCGCCGCCACGGTCTGCCGAAACTCCGGCAACATGGAGAGGAGCATCAGTTCCCGCCCCAACCGGGGATAGTTGCCCGACTGGAGGAAGAGCGTGGACGGCTGTTCGAGGTAGCGGTATTTCTGCCCCACGTAGGCCGCCAACTGCATCATCCCCTTGTCCCGGAGATACAATCCGTAAGGGAAGAGGATATTGATGTTGGGTGTATTTCCGGCCTGTGCATCCGAGAAATTGACGAAAGTGAGGTCGTCGATGTACATGGTGGTGAGGAACTTCCCCATCGCCTCCACTTTCCGCTGTTGCGCCTCATCCAGCGGCAGCACGGCCTCCTCGGGCGCAAACTGCATGAAGAACAGCGACTCGAAGAACGAGGCTCCGGCGCAGTCCCAGTAGCCCACGCCCTCTTCGCATCCGCCGTCGTCGGGATAGCCCTCCAGAAAGGTGCGCAGGCATTGCTTCACGCCCCGGAACGCCGCCTCACGCCTCCCGGAGTCCCGTTCACAAATCAGCACGGTCTCCAACCAGTTTCCCGTAATCCACGTGTTCCAGTTGTTCGCCTTGGTTTTCCAGTCCTGCTTCCCGTCCAACACCGGGCGGAGGAAACGGCGGTCTATCTCGCCCCTCACCCGGTCGCACAGCCCCGTTTCCCCACGGTCTATCCCGTCTTCGAGCATATAGAGCGTCCAGGCGAGCATCCCTGCCGTCTCGGCGTTGAAGAGGTCTACGGGCTGGATGTCGCGATCCGGCTTGGCTTTCGGATAATGGGCCGGCATGCCCCACCAAGGCTCTTGCTCCATGAAATAGTGCAGTCCCCGGCGGATGGAGGGCAGGAAGCGTCCCTTCTGTTCCATGATTTCCGCCATCACCAGACAGACGAACTGCCGGCGGACGGCGAAGCTCGCCGCCTCATAGCGGGTGCGGTTGCCGTTGGTGCGGAACTCGGCGAACAGCGAGTCGGGAATGGTGTTCCACGGCTGTCCCATCTGTTGGTTGCCCAGACGGATATAGTCGTTGCGCATCGCCACAGGCACCTGCCTGCGCCAATACTTGTCGCCGCCCTTGGGGAAAGGTGCGAACGCGAAGGGCGACAGGCTGCGGTAGGGGAAGACCTGGGCCTCCACCACCACGCAGGACAGCCACAAAAGCAGGGCATACAGTCGTTTCATTTCCTTCAGTTTTCAGTCGGTTTTCTTCTTTGCGGATGTAAAGTTACGTGTTTTATTCCGAAAAACCATCACTTCCTCCGTTTTTTCACGCGCTCGGCAGAGAAAAAATTTTTTCTGGGCAGAGAGATAAAAAACAATAAAATTACGGCTCACCTTGCCCGTTTCCGGTTAATTTTCCTTATTTTTGCAGTCGCAACGCGGAATGGACTCCGTATACTGCGACCGACAAACGTAACAATAACGAATACACTGACAACTAAACAGCAATGAACAACCTTTATAAAACCCTTACGATGGCTCTGCTGCTGGCACTGGCTCCCGTAGCCGGCCTCCATGCCGCCAAGAAGAAGGCCGCAACACAGACCGACCGCGAATACTGGTGTGCACTGGCCTACCGGATGGCGCAGCCCGTGCTGGAGAACATGGCCAAAGGCGAACTGCAGCAGAACATGCTGACGGAGTTCAGCCCCAGTTTCGACAACCGCAACAAGAAGGTGGTCTATATGGAGACCTTCGGTAGACTGATGGCCGGCATCGCGCCTTGGCTGACCCTTCCCGACGACGAGACTACGGAAGGCAAACAGCGCAAGCAGCTCCGCGAGTGGGCCTTGGCTTCCTACCGGAACGCCGTAGACCCGGAAAGTCCCGACTATCTCTGCTGGGGCATCAGCGGACAGAACCTCGTGGATGCCGCCTACATCGCCGAGAGCTTCCTCCGGGCCTACGACACGCTGTGGAAGCCGCTGGACGACGTGACCAAGCAACGCTATCTGACGGAGTTTGCCAAGCTCCGGCACATCGACCCGCCCTACACCAACTGGCTGCTCTTCTCCTCGACCATCGAGAGCTTTACGGCCAAGGCCGGCGGCGACTTCGACGAATACCGCGTCAACTCGGCCTGCCGCAAGGTGGAGGAATGGTACGTGGGCGACGGCTGGTACGCCGACGGCCCCGTGTTCGCCTTCGACTATTACAGCAGCTACGTGTTCCACCCGATGTATCTGGAAACGCTGCAGGCCATGGTGGATGCCAAGGTGAACTCGCGGCTCGACTACCAGAAATACCACGACCGGGCACTGAAGCGTTGCCAGAAGTTCAGCATCATCCTCGAAAGGTTCATCTCGCCCGAGGGCACCTTCCCGGCATTCGGGCGCAGCATCCCCTACCGCATGGCCACCATGCAGCCGCTGGCGCTGATGGCCTGGTACCAGACGCTGCCGGAAGACCTGAGCAACGGACAGGTGCGCGCCGCACTGACCAAGGTGCTCCACCGGATGTTCGACCAGGAGAACAACTTCAACGAGAAGGGCTATCTCAGCATCGGCTTCTGCGGAACGGCACAGAAAGACGTGGCCGACTGGTACACCAACAACGGGTCGCTCTACATGACCTCCCTGTCCTTCATGCCGCTCGGCCTGCCGGCCAACCATCCGTTCTGGACCGAGGCCGCACAGCCCTGGACGCAGGTGAAGGCGTGGAACAACCAGCCGTTCCCGAAGGACCACCACTGGAAGGACGACATCGTGACCAGCGACAAATGGTAATTCCTAACATCTAAAAACATAAACAATGAGACAAAGACTGTTCCTCACGCTGAGCATGGCAGGACTTGCAGCGGTGGCTTTCGGCATCCAGAAGCCAAAGGCCGCCGCCAAGCCGTCGACGACACCTGCCGTCCAGCAGCCGACCTTCACCGAATGGCACGACCTTCAGGTGAACGCCATCAACCGTTTTCCACTGCACACCGACTTTTTTGCCTTTGCACCGGGAGAAACGGCCATGAACGGATCCAAAGCAGACAAGACCAAGAGCAAGAACTTCCTCTCCCTCGACGGACAATGGAAATTCAACTGGGTGGAGCACGCCGACCAACGGCCCACGGATTTCTTCAAGGCCGACCTCGACGATTCCCAATGGGGGAGCATCCAGGTGCCGGGCAACTGGGAACTGCAGGGCTACGGACAGCCCGAGTATGTCAACATCGGCTTTGCCTGGCGCGGCCACTTCGACCAGCAGCCGCCTGCCGTGCCGACCAAGGACAACCACGTGGGGTCTTACCGGCGCACCGTCAACATCCCGGCTGACTGGGACGGCAAGCAGATTATCGCCCACTTCGGCAGCGTCACGTCCAACATCTATCTCTATGTCAACGGACAGTTCGTGGGCTATGCCGAGGACAGCAAGGTGGCGGCAGAGTTTGACGTCACTCCTTTCCTGAGGAAGGGCGAGAACCTCTTCGCCTTCCAGACCTTCCGCTGGTGCGACGGCTCCTGGTGCGAAGACCAGGACTTCTGGCGGCTGAGCGGTACGGCGCGAGAGAGCTACCTCTTCGCACGCGATGCCGGGACGCAACTGGTGGACCTCCGCGTCACCCCCGATCTGGTGAACGGCTATCAGGACGGCGAACTCCGCATCTCGGCCCAGGTGAAGGGCAACGCGTCCGTCACCTACCTGTTGGTGGACAATGCCACAGGTGCTCCCGTGGCTTCCAAGGAAGTGAAGGCCGTGCAGGGCAAGGCCGACTGCACCTTTGAGGTGAAGAACCCGAAGAAATGGACTGCCGAGACTCCTAATCTCTATACGCTCTATGCCCAGACACCGGTGAGCGTCGCCCCTGTCACGGTGGGCTTCCGCAAGGTGGAAATCAAGAACAAGCAGTTCTGCGTGAACGGACAGCCGGTGCTCATCAAGGGTGCCGACCGCCACGAGATGGATCCGGACGCGGGCTACAACGTCAGCGTGGCACGCATGATACAGGACATCAAGGTGATGAAGCGGTTGAACATCAATGCCGTGCGCACCTGCCACTATCCCGACGACCCTCGCTGGTACGCGCTCTGCGACGAGTATGGTCTCTACGTCGTGGCCGAAGCCAACCAGGAGACGCACGGTCTGGGCTACAAGGACAATGCGCTGTCGGGACAGCCCCTGTTCGCCAAACAGATTCTGGAACGCAGCCAACACAACGTGTCCATGTTCTTCAACCACCCCAGCATCGTGACCTGGAGCTTGGGCAACGAGACCCGCATGAGCAAGAACTTCCTCGATGCCTATTACTGGGTCAAGAGCCAGGATCAGAGCCGCCCCGTGCAGTACGAGCAGGCACGGCAGGGCGAGGGCACGGACATCTTCTGCCCGATGTACTACTCCGTGGCCAACTGCGAGAAGTACGCGAAGAATCCCGACAGCCCGATGCCCCTCATCCTGTGCGAGTACAACCACACGATGGGCAACTCGGGCGGCAACCTCAAGGACTACTGGGACTTGGTGCGCAAGTACCCGATTTTCCAAGGCGGCTTCGACTGGGACTTCGTGGATCAGGGACTGCACCGCAACCTCGTGAAGCCCATGAGCATCCAGACGGAAAAGATGAGCAACAAGGAGTTGCGCCAGATCGAGTACACCTACGGCGGCGACTACAACGACTATGACCCCAGCGACAACAACTTCAACTGCAACGGCATCATCGGACCCGACCGGCAGCTCAATCCGCACGCCTACGAGGTGGCCTACCAGTATCAGGACATCTGGGCAAAACTGGTCAACGCCGAGAAGGGCGAGGTCAGCGTCTACAACGAATACTTCTTCCGCGACCTGAGCAACGTGGCATTGGCGTGGAGCTTGATAGAGGACGGCGTGGAGACGCAGAACGGCACGATTGCCGACCTCGACGTGCCGGCACAACAGACGCGGAACTACACCGTTCCCTACGACCTCACGAAGGTGAAGGGCAAGGAGGTGTTCCTGAATGTGGACTTCCGCCTGAAACGGGCAGAACCGCTGATGGAAGCCGGACAGATTGTGGCGTATGCCCAGTTCACGGTGAAGGAGAAGCACTGCTGCGGCCACTGCTCCGACAAGATGGCCAAGGCCAAGGACGGCAAGAACGTGAAGGTGAAGCTCACCGACAAGAAGGGCGATCAGCACATCACCGTCTCCACGGCCGACCTGACCGTCAGCGTGGACCGCACCACCGGTCTGCTCTCCGAATACACCTGGAAGGGTACGTCACTGCTCGGCGACGGCGGCACGCTGAAACCCAACTTCTGGCGCGCACCGACCGACAACGACATGGGAGCCGGCCTGCAGCTCAAGTTCAAGGCATGGAAGAATCCCACCATGAACCTGACCGGCATCACGACAGAGAAAGAGAAGAAGTCCAACACCATTACGGTACGGGCCACCTACGACCTGCCCGAGGTGCAGGGCAAGTTGGAACTGGCCTATGTCATCATGGCCAACACCGGAACGGTGAAGGTGACGGAGGACTTTGAGGCTTCGGACACCGCCACCGTGAGCGACCTGTTCCGCTTCGGCATGGTGATGCAACTGCCCTACCGGATGGAGCAGAGCCGCTACTACGGACGCGGCCCCATCGAGAACTACTCCGACCGCAAGGACTGTATGCGCATCGGCATCTACAACGATGATGCCGACAACCAGTACTATCCCTACATCCGACCGCAGGAAAGCGGCACGAAGGGCGATATGCGCTGGTGGACACAGACCGACGCAGCCGGCAACGGACTTCGGGTGCAGAGCTGCACACCGTTCTATGCCTCGGCCCTCCATTTCGACACCGACGAACTGGACGACGGCGAGAAGAAAGACCAGCGGCACAGCGTCCATCTGAAGCCGTCGCAGTACACCAACCTGTTCCTCGACGGAGAACACTACGGAGTGGGCGGAGAGAACTCCTGGGGCGCATGGCCGCTGGAGCAGTACCGCATCCATTACGGCGACAAATCGTTCTCTTTCTACATCATTCCCGTGAATAAACCATAAAACAAACCAAATTATGCAGGAAATCCACCTCAAATGAGGTGGATTTTTTGTACCTTTGTCCGCAGAAAGAGATTTTAACCTGAAAACAAAACTACGACAATGAGAAAAACAAACTTCTTCGCCGCCTGTATTCTGGCGGCAGTGGCAGGGGTAAGTGCCTCGGCACAGCACCGGTTTTCCGTAGCGGCCAACAAGCCGGGAGCGGAAATACAGCCTACCATGTACGGCATCTTCTTCGAAGACATCAACTTCGGAGCCGACGGCGGTCTCTACGCAGAGATGGTGGAGAACCGTTCCTTCGAGTTCCCGCAGCGGCTGATGGGCTGGAACACCTTCGGCAACGTGACCGTCAGCGACGTGAAGCCGGCCTTTCCGCGCAATCCCCACTACGTGACCTTGGAGAGCGCAGGTGCCCGCGAGAAACAGACCGGGCTGGAGAACCGGGGCTTCTTCGGCATGGGACTGAAGAAGGACATGAAATATGAGTTCTCGGTCTATGCACGCCTCCACCTCCTGGACGGCAAGCAGGCCGCCATACGGGTGGAACTGGTGGGAGCCGACAATCAGGTGATTGACAAGCAGACCGTCACCGTCACCAACAACAAATGGCAGAAGCATACGGCCACGCTGACCTCCTCCAAGACCGACCCGAAGGGACTGATGCGCGTCTTTCTGGAGAAGGGCGCAGAGAGCGTAGACCTCGACCATATCTCCCTCTTCCCGGCAGACAACTGGAACGGACTGCGCGCCGACCTTGTGCAGGACCTCGCCGACCTGAAACCCGGCATCTTCCGCTTCCCCGGCGGATGTATCGTGGAGGGAACAGACCTCGACACCCGCTACAACTGGAAAAACAGCGTGGGAGCACCGGAGAACCGTCCGCTGAACGAGAACCGCTGGAACTACACCTTCCCCCACCGGCTGTATCCCAACTACTACCAGACATACGGCCTGGGCTTCTACGAGTTCTTCCTGCTCTCCGAAAAGATCGGGGCAGAACCGTTGCCCATCCTCTCCGTGGGACTGGCCTGCCAGTATCAGAACAAGGACGACGACAAGAACGCCCACGTGGCCGTGGAGGATCTGCAAGGCTACATTGACGATGCCCTCGACCTCATTGAATTTGCCAACGGCCCCGTCACCTCCACCTGGGGCAAGCTGCGTGCCGACATGGGACATCCCGCACCGTTCAACCTTAAGCAAATCGGCATCGGCAACGAGCAGTGGGGACCGATGTATCCCGAGCGTCTGCAGAAGTTCGTCGAGCAAATCCGTGCCAAATACCCCGACATCAAGATTTGCGGTTCGTCCGGTCCGTCGGCTGACGGCAAGGACTTCGACTACGGCTGGCAGGAGATGCGCAAGCTGAACGTGGACCTCGTGGACGAACACTACTACAAGAGCCCCGAGTGGTTCCGCGCCAACGCCAACCGCTACGACAACTACGACCGCAAGGGGCCGAAAGTGTTTGCCGGAGAATATGCCGCCCACGCCAAGCACAGCCCCAACTCCTGGGAGGCCGCCCTCTCCGAGGCCGCCTTCATGACCGGACTGGAACGCAACGCCGATGTGGTCTATCAGGCCACCTATGCCCCACTCTTCGCCCACGTCGAGGGATGGCAGTGGAGGCCGGACCTCATCTGGTTCGACAACCTCAGCTCCGTCCGTTCCGCCAACTACTACGTGCAGCAGCTCTACGGCCTCAACAAGGGCACTCACGTGCTGCCGTTGACAGAGGACGGCAGTGCCGTTTCGGGCAAGGACGGACTCTATGCCACCGCCTGCTACGACAAGCCGACAAAGAGCTACATCGTCAAGATAGCCAACACCTCGGACAAGGAACAGGACATCACCGTCACCTTCAACGGAGTGAAGAAGATGAAGGCCGGTAAGGTGACCCTGCTCCATGCCGACAACATTCTGGCGGAGAACAAGATGGACCACAAGACGGCTGTTGTCCCCGTCACTTCCGACGTGGAGGTGTCCGGCAACGTACTGACCGTCAAGCTGAAGGCCAACACCTTTGCCGTATACCGGTTCTAAGGACTGAAACAACATCATATACATCAAACAAACTCAAAAACATTGATTATGAAACTGAACGACATCCTTTCTGACCGTTTCAATGCTGCGGAGTGGGAAGCCAAGGGCTATGAACTTCCCAAGTACGACATCGCGGCTGTGGCCAGAAAGACCCACGACGAACCGACATGGGTACACTTCGGGGCAGGCAACATCTTCCGTGCCTTCCCTGCCGCCATCCTCAACGACGCGCTCAACACGGGCAAGTACGACCGTGGCGTGATTGTAGCCGAGAGCTTCGACTACGAAATCATCGACAAGGCTTACCGCCCTTATAATAACCTCTCGCTCCTCGTGAGCCTCCAGAGCAACGGCACCATCGAGAAGAAGGTCATCGCCTCCGTCACCGAGAGCCTCAAGGCCGACAAGCAGTTTGGCGAGGACTGGGCGCGTCTGGTACAGATTTTCCAGGCCCCTTCGCTCCAGATGGTCACATTCACCATCACCGAGAAGGGCTATACCTATAATGATGCAGACTTGGCGCGTGGCTTGGATGCCGTCTTCGCCATGGGTAAGCTCACCGCCCTCCTGTATGAGCGGTACAAGGCCGGCAAGTTGCCCGTCACCTTGCAGTCAACCGACAACTGCTCGCACAACGGCGACCATGTGAAGGCTGGCGTGAAGGCTTACGCCGAGCGTTGGGCAAAGGACGGCATCGTGGAGGCCGGTTTCCTCGACTACATCAACGACAGCAGCAAGGTGACTTATCCTTGGTCTATGATCGACAAGATTACGCCTCGTCCTCACGAGAAGGTGCAGGCGATGATTGCCGAGGACGGTTTCGAGGACAACCAGACCATCATCACCGAGAAACATACCTATACCGCTCCGTTCGTCAACTCCGAGGAGGTGCAGTACTTGGTATGCGAGGACACTTATACCAACGGTCGTCCGCCGTTGGAGCTGGGCGGTGCGCTCTATACCACCCGGCAGACCGTGGACGAGGTGGAGACGATGAAGGTGACCACCTGTCTGAATCCTCTCCATACGGCGATGTCCATCTATGGTTGTATGCTCGGCTACACCTTGATTTCCGCTGAGATGGCCGACGAAGACCTCCGTGCCTTCATCCAGAAAATCGGGTACATCGAGGCCATGCCGGTGGTGACCGACCCGGGAGTGCTGAACCCCTACGAGTTTATCGGCACGGTCATCAACAAGCGTCTGCCCAACCCGTTCATGCCGGATGCTCCGCAGCGTATCGCCACCGACACCAGCCAGAAGCTCTCCATCCGTTTCGGCGAGACCATCAAGAAGTACATCGCCCGTGGCCTGAACAAGAGCAACCTCGTGCTCATCCCATTGGTATTGGCCGGTTACGCCCGTTACCTCAAGGCATTGGATGACCATCTCCAGCCGTTCGAGCCTTCTTCCGACCCGTTGCTGGAGGAACTCCAGGCCATCGTGGCTCCTCTGGAGGTAGGCAAGGCCGATCAGGATTACGCTTGCCTCAAGCAGCTCTACTCCCGCAAGGATGTGTTCGGTCTCGACCTCTACGAGGCTGGCTTCGGCAATCAGATCGAGGGCATGGTGAAGGAACTCTTCGCCGGCGAGGGTGCAGTGAGAAAGACATTACACAAATATACTTTAGCAAGATAACAGTTATGGAAAGAACATGGCGCTGGTTTGGCAAGAAAGACAAGATTACACTTGCCCAACTGAAACAGATAGGGGTCGAGGGTATCGTGACGGCATTGCACGACGTACCGCTCGGCGAGGTATGGACACGCGAGAAGATTCATGAACTGAAGGAGTACATCGAGTCCTACGGCATGAAATGGAGCGTGGTGGAGTCGCTGCCTGTGGTGGAGACCCTGAAGTATGGCGGTCCTGACCGCGACCACCAGATTGAGGTGTATAAGGAGAGCCTCCGCAACCTTGGCGAGGAGGGCATCAAGTGCATCTGCTACAACTTCATGCCGGTGTTGGACTGGGCTCGTACCGACCTCACCCACGACAATCCCAACGGAGCCACCAACCTCTATATGAACTGGGGCGAGTTTGCTTACTTCGACATCTACATCCTTCAGCGTGAGGGTGCCCGTGAGGATTGGGCGGCGTTCTCCAAGAACCACAAGTGGGGCAGAGACCTCGTGGCCGAGGCGGACGAAATCAAGAAGATGTCCTCTCCGGAGCAAGACCATGCCTTGGTGGAGAACATCATCATCAAGACGCAGGGCTTCGTGTCGGGCAACTTCAGCGAGGGCGATGCCGCTCCCGTGCAGAAGTTCCGCGACCTCTTGAAACTCTACGAGGGCATCGACAAGAAGAAGCTCCAGGAGAACATGAAGTACTGGTTGGAGGCCATCATGCCGGTGTGTGACGAGTACGACATCAATATGTGTGTACACCCCGACGACCCACCCTACCCCGTGTTCGGTTTGCCGCGTATCATCGGCACCGCCGAGGACATCCAGTGGATGCTCGATGCCGTGCCCAACAAACACAACGGCCTGACCTTCTGTGCCGGTTCGTTCTCCGCCGGAGAGCACAACGACTGTGTGGCCATGGCCAAGCAGTTTGCCGACCGCACCCACTTCGTGCATCTCCGTTCCTGCCACATCTTCCCCAACGGCAACTTCACCGAGGCTTCCCATCTGGGTGGCCGTGCCGACCTGATAGAGCTTTGCCGCATCTTCGAGAAAGCGGAGCAGGAAGGCAAGTGCAATTCCGGTCGCCGTCTCCCGATGCGCGTGGACCACGGCATGACCTTCACCGACAAGCCGGGCGGCGTGTTCGACGAGAGCACCCACGGACACAATGCCGGCTACACTTTGTTAGGTCGTATGTTTGCCATGGGGCAGATTCAAGGTGTCATCGCCACCGTAGACCGTGAGCTCGGAATTCCTTACAAACAGCCCGGCTTCTACGACTGACCGAAAAAGGCACTCGACTCCCTCAATCATTTCACTCGAGTGAAATGATCAAATCACTCGGGTGAATCGATCGATTCACCCGAGTGATTTTTCATCCCCTTTTTTGCACCCACAATCCCTGTGGTACGAGGTTGCACGCAAGCCTGCATAAAATAATACAAAAAGTGAATTATAAAAGCGGTCAGCGGGTTCACTGAAAGATTTCCTCCGTGCTGCCGGTGGCATTGTCGGGGTCGGAGGCGGAGGGAGTGTCCGTCCGGCAAGGGTCATAGCCCGGCGGCAGGTCGAAGGTGGCACTGGGAGAGTAGCCAAGACGGGTATCGGCATAGACGCGCTGCATGAAGTAGGCCCAGACGGGAAGGGCACCGGCCGCTCCCTGTCCCATCTGCATGGTGGAGAAATGGATGTCGCGGTCGTCACCGCCCACCCAGCAACCGCTGACGAGCGTCGGGGTGAGGCCGATGAACCAGGCATCGCTGTTGTTGTTGGTAGTGCCGGTCTTGCCGCCGATTTCTCCCGTGAAATTGTACTTGTAGCGCAGGCGCACGCCCGTTCCGCCGTCGACGACGGCCTTGAGCATATAGAGCATCTTGTTGGCACTCTCCTCACTGATGACCTCATTCATGCGGGGACGGAAGCGCGCCACGACATTGCCCTCGCTGTCTTCGATGCGCGTGACAAGGAGGGGTGCGGTGCGGATGCCGTGGTTGACGAACGTGGTGTAGGCACTGACCATTTCCGCCACGGTAATGTCGCAAGGTCCGAGACAGAGAGCCATGGAGGGATGGATTTCGGGGTTGTTGATGCCGTATTCGCGGAGCAGGGTGACGAAGGCCTGCGGATTGAGCTTGCTCATCAGGTAGGCCGAAATCCAGTTGTTCGACTGCTGGAGTCCCCATTTGAGTGTCACCATCTCCCCGTAGCGTGCACGGCTGCCGTTGCGCGGTATCCACGGCTGTCCGGCGACCATATAGGTCTGCTGCACGTTGGGGGCGAGGTCGCACGGCGAGAAGCCGTTCTCCATGGCCAGCGAATAGAGGAACGGCTTGATGGTGGAGCCCACCTGCCGCCGCCCTTCCATGCACATATCATAGGCGAAGTGGGTGAAGTCAAGCCCGCCGACGTAGGCTTTCACCGCTCCGTTCTGCGGACACATGCTCATGAAGCCGCAGCGCAGGAACGACTTGTAGTAGCGGATGGAGTCGAGCGGTGTCAGGACTGTGTCGACTTCGCCGCGATACGTGAAGACCGCCATCTCGGTCTTGGTGTTGAACGACTTCCGGATTTCCGCCTCGGTGGCTCCCGCCTCCTTGAGCACCCGGTAACGCTCGCACTGTCTGACGGATCGCGTCAGGATTTTCTGCACCTGCTCCGGGGTCAGGTTGCCGGAATAGGGCGCGTTCTTCTTTCCGCGCTGCTCGCGGTTGAATGCCGGCTGGAGGTATTTCACGACGTGGCGATAGACGGCCTGTTCAGCGTATTCCTGCATGTGCGAGTCGATGGTGGTGTAGACCCGGAGGCCGTCGGCGTAGATGTTATACGGCTGTCCGTCCTTTTTCCGGTTCTTGTTGCACCAGCCGTAGAGCGGGTCGTTCTCCCAGTTGATGGAATCCTGATGGTAGCGCACCATGTTCCACGACGGATAGTCGGCACGTTCCGGACGCTTGGCCGTCATGTAGCGGCGCAGATAGTCGCGGAAATACACGGCCGTGCCGTCCTTGTGGTCGTTGGCATGGAACCGCAGCTTGAGTGGTGCGGCTGCGCAACTGTCGCGTTCCGCCTCGGAGAGGTAGCCGGCCTTTTCCATCTGGGACAGCACCACGTTGCGCCGCTCGGTGCAGCGGTCGGGGTGGCGCACAGGGTTGAAATAGGAGGGGTTCTTGCACAGGCCGACGAGCACCGCAGCCTCATTCGTCGTGAGGTCTTTGGGTTCTTTGCCGAAGTAGGTGTTGGCCGCCGTCTTGATGCCCACGGCGTTGTGAAGGAAATCGAAGTAGTTGAGGTACAGGGCGATGATTTCCTCCTTGGTGTAGTTGCGTTCCAGCTGCACGGCAATGACCCACTCGATGGGCTTCTGCAACAGCCGTTCCAGGACACTGTGTGCGGCAGAGGAATAGAGCTGCTTGGCGAGCTGCTGCGTGATGGTGGACCCACCGCCGGCACTCTTCTGTCCGAGCAGGCCACGCTTGACGACGGCGCGCCCGAGGGCGAAGAAGTCGATGCCCGAATGGCTGTAGAAGCGCACGTCCTCGGTAGCCACCAGCGCCTGCACCAGTGCCGGCGAGAGTTGGGAATAGTCGACGAGGACGCGGTTCTCGCGGTTGTAGTTCCACGTACCCATGACCTTTCCGTCGGCACTGTAGATTTGTGTGGCATAGCGGCTTATCGGATTCTGGAGCTCCTCGACGGGCGGCATGTAACCTATCCATCCCTTGGCGATGGCCCAAAAGGCCACCGTTGCGCCCAGTATGGAGAGGACGAGCACAGTCCAGAGGAAATGCACAATGGTCTTCTTTATCTTTATCATCGTCAGTCTGGTCGTATTGATATTCCGTTGCAAATGTACTGCTTTTTGCCGACATACGGAAATTTTCGCCCCAATAATGCGCAAAAACGGAAAAACCGGCGGACTGCCCTTCGCAGGGTGTCGTCCGCCGGACCCAATGTTAAAAATCAAAATATTTATGAAAGAGGAAAATGTCAGTCTTCGTCTTTGCTTTCCGCCTCATGCTGCTGGACGAGCTGCTGCTGGATATCGTTGGGCACGAGCTCGTAGGAGGCGAACTTCGTGGTGAACGACGCGCGTCCGCCGGTGATGGAGCTGAGGGCGATGGAGTAGTTGCTCAGTTCCTTCAGCGGAATCTTGGCAGAGAGCTTCTGGTAGCCGGCCTCGCTGTCCATGCCCATGATGAGGGCACGCCGCCCCTGAAGGTCGCTCATCACGTCGCCCATATAGTCGGAAGGCACGTAGACCTCCAGGTCGTAGATGGGTTCGAGCACCTTCGGCCCTGCCTCGCGGAAGGCCGCCGAGAAGGCGTTGCGTGCAGCAAGCATGAACGAGAGTTCGTTGGAGTCTACGGGGTGCATCTTGCCGTCATAGACGATGACGCGCACGTCGCGGGCGTAGGAACCCGTCAGCGGGCCGCGCTCCATGCGCTCCATCACGCCCTTGAGGATAGCCGGCATGAAACGGGCATCGATGGCACCGCCCACCACGGAGTTGATGAACACCAGTTTGCCGCCCCATTCCAGGTCTACGGTCTCCTGGTTCTTCACGTTGATGCGGTATTCCTGTCCTCCGAACTTGAAGACCGTCGGGTCGGGCATTCCTTCGGCATAAGGCTCCACTATCATGTGCACCTCGCCGAACTGGCCTGCGCCACCCGACTGCTTCTTGTGGCGGTAGTCGGCGCGTGCGGCCTTGGTAATGGTCTCGCGGTACGGAATCTTCGGCTCCATGTATTCTATCATGATCTTCTCGTTGTTCTCCATGCGCCACTTCAATGTGCGCAGGTGGAACTCGCCCTGTCCGCGCACGATGATCTGGCGCAGTTCCTTCGACTGTTCCACCACCCACGTGGGGTCTTCCTGCCGCATCTTGGTCAGCGCCGCCATCATCTTCTCGGTCTCGGCCTCATTGACGGCCTTGACGGCACGCGAGTACTTCGGGTTGGGATATTTGATGAAGTCGAAGCGGTTGTCGCAGTCCTTGTCGTTCAGGGTGTTGCCGGTCTTCACGTCCTTCAGCTTGACGGTGCAGCCGATGTCTCCGGCCTGCAGCTCGTCCACGGCGATGCGGTTGGCTCCTGCACAGGCGTAGATCTGCGCCACGCGCTCCTTCGATCCGCGGTCGGCGTTCTGGAGGTCGGCACCGGCCTTCAGCGTACCGCTCATCACCTTGAAGTAGGACACCTCGCCGATGTGCGGCTCCATGCCCGTCTTGAAGAAATAGATGGAGGTGGGGCCGGAAGCGTCCGGCGTGATTTCCTCGCCGCGCGTATTGTGCAGCTTGGGCATCTCGCTGACGAAGGGCACCACGTTGCCGAGGAATTCCATCAGGCGGCGCACACCCATGTCCTTGCCGGCGCAGACGCAGAAGACGGGATAGATGGAGCGGGTGACCAGTCCCTTGCGGATGCCCTCGCGCATCTCGTCCTCGGTCAGTGTCTCGCTCTCGAAGAACTTCTCCATCAGCGTGTCGTCGTTGGCGGCAGCGGCCTCCACCAGAGCGGCGCGCAGCTCCTTGGCCTTCTCCAGCTCTTCGGCGGGAACGTCCTCGATGGTGGGCACACCGCCTTCAGGTTTCCACGAGTATTTCTTCATCAGCAGCACGTCAATCACGGCATTGAAGCCCGGACCGGTGGCAATGGGATACTGCACGGGCACACACTTGTCGCCGTAAATCTCCTTCATGTTGGCCAGCAGCGTATCGAAATCGCAGTGCTCGCGATCCAGTTGGTTGACCAGGAAGATGACGGGCTTGCCCAGTTTCTCGGTGTAGCGGAACGCATTCTGCGTGCCGACCTCGGGGCCGTACTGTCCGTTGATGAGGATTACGGCCTGATCCGTGACGTTGAGCGCCGTGATGGCTCCGCCCACGAAGTCGTCGGAACCCGGACAGTCGATGATGTTCAGCTTCCTGTTGTTCCACTCCACATGGAAGACGGTGGAGAAGACCGAATAACCATATTCCTGCTCCACAGGAAAATAGTCGCTGACGGTGTTCTTCTGCTCTACCGTTCCGCGACGCTTGATGATTCCGGCTTCGAAAAGCATACTCTCGGCAAGGGTGGTCTTGCCGCTACCCGCACTGCCAAGCAGCGCAATGTTCTTGATTTCGTTAGTCTGATAAACTTTCATAGGACTATAGTTTTATTAGGTTTTTGTCGTTCTTTAGGATTATCGGACGCTAAAGTATACATTTCTGCGCAAAAAACAAGCGTTTGCTTCTAAATATTAAACTTTATTAGTACTTTTGCACCCGATTTTTCCGGTAACCATTCCGAAACAACCCAAAAAAGAGATGACACACAGCAATAGAATCAAAGGCTTTGCGGCAGGCATCATCGCCGCCGTGTGCTACGGCACCAACCCGCTCGGCACGTTGGAACTCTACGCCGACGGCTTCAACTCCAGTTCCGTACTCATCTACCGCTACCTGCTGGCGGTCGTGATTTTCGCCGTTGTCATGCTGTGCCGCAAGGAGCGGTTCGGCGTGAAATGGGGACACCTCATCCGTCTGGCCACGCTGGGCAGCATGTTCTCCCTCTCCTCGGCGGCGCTCTACGTCAGTTTCCACTATATGGCGGCAGGCATCGCCAGCACCCTGCTGTTCGTCTACCCCATCATGACGGCGGTGCTGATGACCGTGTTCTTCCATGAGAAAGTGACCTGGACCACCACGGCAGCCATCCTGCTGGCCGTCTCCGGCGTGGCCCTGCTCTACCGGGGCGACGGCAACGACAAGATGAGCACGGCAGGGTTCGCCCTTGTCATGGTGTCGTCGCTGCTCTACGCCATGTACATCATCTCGGTGAACCGCTGGGAGAACACGGGGATGTCCGGTGTCAAGTTCACCTTCTGGGTTCTGGTGTTCGGTCTGGCGGCCATCTTCGCCTTCACTGCCGTCTCGGGTGAGAGCGTCCAGTTGCTCCACACCCCGAAGCAGTGGCTCTGCGCCCTGCAGCTGGCCATCGTGCCCACGGTGCTGTCGCTGTTCTTCATGACCATGTCCATCAATCTCATCGGCAGCACCCCTGCCGCCATCATGGGTGCCTTGGAGCCGGTCACCGCCGTCTGCATCGGTGTCTGCGTCTTCGGCGAGCACTTCTCACTGCAGCTGGCCTTCGGCATCCTGGCCATCTTGGCCGGAGTCACGCTGATTATCGCCAGGAAGAATACTTAGAATGTACGCCAGAAGCACTTTGGTGGATGCTGCGATGGCTTCTGTGCCGGGTATCGCCCCGTATGAGAGTGCCCCGACCTCTGTTTGGTAGAGAGGAGAAATCTTCTGCCAAAGTTCGTCGAAGCCTGTAAACAGAATGGAAGTACGGAGGTCTGCCTCTCGCCACAATAGCGGACGGTCAAACACCCGTTTGTCATGGGCAATCACGTCGAGCAAGTCCTGCGGGAAAGCGGTTTTCAGATATACTTTGCACTCGTCGTCCTGGGTCAGATAGTGCAAATCGTAGAAATGGCGCACCTTGGAAGAAAGCCCCTGTACCGCATCGTCCTCAAAGGAAAAACGAAGCAGAGATACTACTTTCTCGCAAAGGGTGCGGCACTTGTCGAGTACATTGAGTGTAAATGGCTCCAGGTCAAACTCGGCAATGAGGTTATGCGTGCCTTGCTGCCTCATCATATCGGCAATAAACGTGTTGACCGATTTCCTTACGTATGGATAGGGGTTGCCATAGGTGTTTATTTCCACAATGACATGGTTGCCAAGGAACTGGTAGCGGCTGTTTCTCTCACGGATTACCGTATCGTATACATGGTAGGTCTTGCGGTAGCGGTTGTTTTTGACCGTCTCGTCATTCTCTTTCTCTGTCAGGTCGGCTGTAGTATCTTTCCCTATGTGCATCACCAATTTCTTCAACTGGTTCTGGCTCAAACCTTCTGCAAGGATGGCAAAATCGACATCAGAGGAAAAACGCTTAATCATTCCGTATGCTTTGGATAACGATGTTCCGCCTTTCCACACGATGCGGTCTGCCTGAGGATGACGAGACAGATGCTGTAGTATCTGGCATATCCAATAGTCCTTCTCCACAAATTCCGGGGCGATGGCCATCACTTCCGAAGTCCTTCTGACAGCATCTGCAAATAGTTGTCTGTTCTTGTGTAGCCTCATGTGATATTCCAAGATTTACGATTGGGTAGAATTTCTCCTGTTACACCTATTTTGTATATAGTAGTGGGATGCAGCGTGTCTTTTAGCTGCGCCGACAAATCCTTGTTGCCATTCCATTCGAGGATGGAACCCGTAAGAGCGCGAGTCATCGGAGTATACTTCACGGCCAACCTTGACAAAAGGGCTGCATCCTTGACAGACAAATTACCGATGATTGCTATCAACCGCTTGACGGTTTCCGTGGTGGTGGCATCTGGAATGACTTTGACGGACTTCACGGCATCCAGAATCTGTAGGAGGGGAATGTTTGTACGGGTGATACGGTTAGGCTGTAGCACAAAACGGATGTCGAAGTTCCCCCTCCGCTTCTTGTTCCGGTGAAAGTTGGTGCCAATCTCTATCAGGTTTGAAATCTGGGAGGTCAACCCCATCCGATTCCACACGGCATACCCCGTAAGATAGCCTATGGGCTGGCCCATCTTCAACAACAAGTCCTTTACGACCTCCTCACGGCTGGGCTGCAGCCTACCGAATACCGTCCGCCGGGGCTTATAGTATTTCCCCTTACTTACTTTCACTATCAGCCCCCGTTTCTCCATGCGACTGAGCTTCACCCTTACATTATCATACCAATCAGGAAGAAAGCCGAGGTCTGCGACAGAAAACACGCGATCTTCTTCCATGGCAAGAACCTTTTTTTCTATGTCATGTGCTGCTACCATAAATAAACAGAACTTTAATCCGGTGCAAATATACATAAAAATGTTCGGTATCGTGCAACCAAAACAGAACAAATATTCCCTGTTTATGTAATGTTAACACTGTGCAGGCACACTGTAACCATGGAAAGCACAAGGCGCACAGAATTTCCACTCGCTCGGTCATTTTTTTATGGGCAAAGTTTGTCGCATCAGATAAAAAGTGTACCTTTGCACCGATTTACGGAAACGGATGGAGAGACACGAGACGCACACGGAAGAAACGAGGCAGAGACCACGCATTGCCATCATCGAACCCAACGCTCTGGCGGCCTTGGGACTGCGCCACATCCTGCAGGAGGTGATGCCCATGACCGCCGTGGACACCTTCGGCACGCTGGCGGAGCTGGAAGCCAACCGCCCGGACGGCTATTTCCACTATTTTGCAGACCTCAGCATCGTGTTGCGCCACCGGCACTTTTTCCAGGAACACCGGCGGAAGACCATCGTACTGACGGCCCAGAACGAAGAGGTGGCGGGACTGTCGGGCTTCCACTGCCTGTGCGTCAACCAGCCCGAGGAACATCTGGTCAAGCAACTGCTGTCGCTCGAACAATACGCCCACAAGGGCGGACGCAACCTGCCGGCAGTCCTGCACGGCCCGGTGGAAAAGCTGCTGACCGACCGGGAAATCGAAGTGCTGACCCTCATCGTGGAAGGCTACATCAACAAGGAGATTGCCGAACGGCTCCACATCGGACTGGCCACCGTGGTGACCCACCGCCGCAACATCATGGAGAAGCTCAACGCCCGAAGTGTCAGCACCCTCACCGTCTACGCCGTGATGAACGGGTACGTGGACATCAACAGAATATAAAAAGAGAAATCGGACAGCTTGGCATGGGAAGTCCGGTTGGGAACGCGAGTGTGATGATGGAGGAAAGTTCTGGTGGTAACCTACTTCTCCTCCTTTTTAGAATCAATATGTTTTTGTAGCAAAGACCTCCTCAAATCAACTTGAAAAGGTGGTGGGGGTTCTAATTAACAGAGTATTGCTTATGCCATCCCCGTTTTTCACCTCTGTTTCTGCCATACTTTCAAAGGAAGAGATAAGGTTAGATTTGAGTCTGTAGATATTGGAAAGTCCATAGGGAGGACCTTGGTATAAACCATGATTCCATGCCCCATCAACCATGTATCCGGCATTAGTAGCTTTTTCGTCAATAAGCCTGTCCAATTCCATGCCTTGTTCATAATTGAGATTCCAGATGGCCTTTAGGAAATCCCATTTTATCAGCTGATGGAGATATTTGCCAATCTTTAGCTTGAAATCCAAGATACGCAGACCACGGAAAGGATAACCATCTTTATCCTCCCCTCTCACATACTCACTCCTGATTGCCTCACCAAACAGATCCAATGCCGATAATTCTGATTTATCGGGCTTCGTCAGTAACACCTGAAGCATTTGGTCTGCTATCAAGTCAAGTTCTTTCTTTGTAAAATGCCAGTATTCCATTGATTACACTTACTTATTTAGGGTTTTGTCATGTAGTTTTTGCCGTCTGTGGAGGGTGTGTCATAATAATATTGGGTCAATCATCACGCACTCATCAAGCTCCTCAAACGTCGTGTCAATGAACGTGTGGATGGCCATTCTGCTCGTGTTGACGGGCTGATAGTCGGGGTATTGGCGGCGCACGAAACGCAGCTCGAAGGCCAGACGGATGTCGTTCCCGCCCTCTTCGCCGTCCTGCTGCTTCGCTTCCTTGGCCGAGATGGTGCGCACCCGTGTGATTTCGTACACGTCCCGGATGCCCTTGTCCTTGATGTAAGGCATGAAGAAGTGAAGGTCTTGCAGGGCGATGGTCGTCGGGAACCTGCTGCCGGTATAATAGAGCGTTGCCGTGCTGTCGAGGAACCTGTCCTTGGCGGCACGTCCGCGGTTGTTGTCGCCGACCAGCCCGATGAGCACCCGGTTGCCCACTTCCACGAACGCGCCCTTCTGTGGGATGACGTTGGCGATGGTCTCGTGGCTCTTCGTCTGTATGAGTTGTGCGATGAACTGCTCCAGCAGCCGGCGGTTGTGCCGGTCTTTCGGGCGCAGGGGGAACGCCCCGATGTTCACCTCGCCGATGGTCTTGTAGAACTTCGCCACCTCCACGTCTGCCGTCTCGCCGTCGCCGGGGAAGAGGATATATCCGCCGATGACTTCCTTCTTCAGCGCGTGGCTGTCGTAGTCCTTGTAGTAGATGGCATCCCGGTAGCGGTGCATCTGGTTGATGGCATCGTCGGGCGGCGTGTCCACGCCGTCCTGCCGTCCGTCGATGCGGTACTTCGCGTCGAAGAGATAGGTCATCTTCATGCCCTGCTGCAAGTCGTTCTTTGTGAGTTGCAGCACGATGTCGGGCTTCTGTGGCACGGTCGGCACCACCAGGTCCTTCATGCCCACGCTGCCGTTCTCCCTCAAGCGAGGACTATCTATGCTCACCTGAAGCGTATCTGAAAATTCAAATCAATAAAGTAACGGCCATCCTTTTCGTACACGTACCCAAAATCACCTTTTTTCGACTTCCTCATCCCTGATTTCCCATTCTTGTATAGATAAGCTGCTCTTTCTTCTTCTGTCAACTCGTTCCCCTTCAGAAAAGCTTTCGCTTTGGCGACTGCCAAATCTTTCAGCATCCCCCTGTCTGGTCTGTCAAAATAAGTATTTTGAAAGAGATAATTGCCAAAGACTTCATCAGATATTGCACGATAGTACAACATTTCTCCGCTTCGGCTGACATCAATATAGCCGCCCGTAAGAGTTTTTCTGCCATTCCATTCGGAAGATGCAGTCAACCCCGCAAACGAGGCAAAGAGGAAATCCTTGAATTTTGCAGGATAGAATATCTGCGGATTTTTGACCTTGATGGGATTCTGCTCTATCACCTTGCCGCAAACATCCTTTACGCGAGGGCCGCAATCTCCATAATAGAACGCTTGAGCCAGAACGCCTGCACTCAGAATTTCCTCCATACGCGAATCTACGATTGCAATATTTTGTTCAAACGCTTCATTTCTGCATCCAATGTACTTAAGGGAGTAATTGGCTTTGATGCCTGTCATGATGTCAAGGAAAGCATCTTTCGCATTGAGCTGGTGCATGCCCTTTTCATCGCATCCCATGACTTCGAATCTAAACCCCGATGTCTGGGAACAGTTGAACAAAGTTGCAGGACTTATATGAGAGTTTATAAAAAAGCCTGCCGTCAACATAGAATGGTCAAGGGAGTCCTCGCTTGTTATGATTACTCCAGTTTTTATTCCATACTTCTCTTTCGCTGATTCAGACAGGTTTGCTTTCGGCGTATCTACGCCAATGCCTTCAAGATACTCTTGGACATCCGTGGCTTGAATTACTCTTGTGGCAGCAACTTCTTTGATTTTGTTGTACAAAGTTTGCGCATACTCCGACAATTCTGGTGCAGTAACCACTCTTATTGTCTCACCATCTTTGGATGCCTTGACATAGGCAATGCTGTCTTTTATAAAACGCTCGAATATCAAAAGCTTATCTGGTTCGTCCCTGATGACGTTGATGATGTCAATATAAATAGAATCGTCCCTTGTCAATGCCGAGGAAGCTCCATATATGCGACCGTCACCGAGCAAACGCAGAAACACATAAGCCTCCATCCATTCACCTTTGTTAAATTGCCATACTGTCATAGAATTAAAATAAGATTAAAAGTATATCGTTGGTATTAATCCCTTTCTCTTTCCAAAAACTTCTGATAATGATAATCCAAGAATTCCTTTTTGGGATAAAAGCGATTAGGTAGAATTAACTTCTTGTTTTGAAGTCCCTGAAGATAATCCTTGAAGGAATCATCTTCTGTATTCTCTATCATTTCCTCAGATATGACGACGTTATAGTCGGGCGTTATGGCTATAAGGTGTTTGTCATAAGCCGTATGGAACAAAGAGTTTAGGCACAATCCATTTTCAGGATTGCTTCGGTTTGTTTTATCTTCACTCCAATCCACGATGTGACACGCTTCTAACAATTCAGCATTGCCGACACCAGATATGCAGCACCTAAAACTATACGCACCCATGACTGCGGAACGGAAGAAAAACTGGTTTACTCTTTGTTTGACAACAGCTAACCGTTCTTCACCTTTTGGCAAATTGCTAACATCGATATTTGCAACATTCTCTACATTTTTCTTGGCATATTTCGCTATCAGGCATTCGCTCTCATAAGCGAGTTTATCAGGATTGGCATAAAATTCTTTCCAGACCTCTTCTTCCATCTTCGCTCCATGAGCCAAACCTACAACGCCTTTTGCTTTCAATTTTGGGTCAAGTCTACCGATGTTACCTACTTTCATATTAAGCGCACTTGGAGTTCTGCCTATGATTTCGGCATATTTTACAATCATTGGATGTGTCTTGCTACTATCCTTAAAGGGAATCTTGCAATATACATTAAAAGCAATGATGGTCTCTTCCCTTGTCCATTTGTCCACCATATTCTAAGCTGCTGATAAAACGTTTAAAATCTTAAAAATTTGGTTGCAATGTATTAGTGCACCATTTTGATACCATACCGTGGGCTTTGCCAAGTTGTTGTGCCAACCATTTATTGGTGCGTTTCTTTTCTGCAAGCACCACTTTTAGCCGATTTATATCCTTGTCCATACGCAGAATGGTTTTTATTTTGCTACAAAGGTAACATTTTTCATGTAAATACACGTCATTTATGCTGTCAATTTATGATTGTTTATAAAATACTACGCATCGAATTGCAATGTTTGCCAATTTGTCTACACACCTAAGTCCCGAAAAAAACGGGAAATGACCGTCGACGTGCGTCGAGACCTTCATTCAAAAGTGAATGGACCTGTCGACGTGCGTCGAGACCTTCATTCAAAAGTGAATGGCCCTGTCGACGTGCGTCGAGACCTTCATTCAGAAGTGAATGGACCCGTCGACGTGCGTCGAGACCTTCATTCAAAAGTGAATGGACCTGTCGACGTGCGTCGAGACCTTCATTCAAAAGTGAATGGCCCTGTCGACGTGCGTCGAGACCTTCATTCAGAAGTGAATGGACCCGTCGACGTGCGTCGAGACCTTCATTCAAAAGTGAATGGACCTGTCGACGTGCGTCGAGACCTCCATTCAAAAGTGAATGGCCCTGTCGACGTGCGTCAACGCCTCCATCCCAAAATGAATGGGCCTTTGACGCACGTCGGCAGCACCAGCGGCGGCACGACCCTGCCCGGCGACAGCGGTACGGGCGAAGACTGACCTCCGTCCCTTTGGGACAACAAAGGAAAGGCCGGCATCCGAAAAGGTGCCGGCCTTATTCCTGTATATTCCCCCAGTACTAATACTTTCGGGGATTCCAGCCGTCGCGTCGGCTGATGATGTTCTCGTACACCATTGTGTCGGCCTCCTTCCTGGTGATTTCGGCAGGGCAGGAGGATTGGCGTGGGGGAGTCTCACGGTTCGTATAGGTGGTCTTGCGGGCGGAAACGTCAAGCCGCTGCCCTTGGGCATCCACCGAACCATATTCCGCAAAGAGAGCGGGGAGGCCTCCCATCTCAGTCCACCCCTCGGCAGCCATCGGGATAAGAACCGCCGTATGGATAAAGACGGCTTTCGGCGTGTTGTGCCACGGACGACCGAACTTGTTGTCGCCCTTGGCAGCGTCGGCGTTGCCGGTGATGCGGCAGTCGCGGAACACATAACCGTATTCGTGTTGGCTTTCAACCACGCCTGCAAGTCCGCCACGAAATCGCGCAGCTTGTCCGGTTCGTTGTCCAAGGCGCAGGCAAACTGACAGACGTGTCCGATGCCGTAGGGGATGGTCTCCTTACACTTCTCCGGAGAGAGTTTCCCGTTCTTGTCGGTCAGTCTCCCGGGGGTCACCCCGTGCAACTGGGCAATCCGTTCCTCCCAGCTCATCTGCCGGTAGAGGCGGTTCACCGTCTGCATGGTCTGCTTGTCCTGGAACGGTTGATAGACATAGCCGTCGGACAGGGGCTGTGCCAACGTCTGGGTCGGGACAAGCAGTCCCAATCCCATCATTACAGCAACTACAGTGCTCTTCTTTTTCATTCTATATCACTTTTTAGTTATTAATATGTTCGGTTGACGCTGCAAAGGTAATAACCAAAAACGATACCTACCGTGAAAAAAGTACTTTTTAGGTGCAAATTCTTCCAAAACCGTGCATCACAAACGAAAAATTCAGTTGAAAAGGTCAGCACCCACTCGGGGCGCGCCGCGGCTCATGCCGGAACGGATGGCGGCTTCCTTGATGACCTTGTCCTCGGA
>CAVJNH010000018.1:0-33617 GCA_963651005.1 Oscillibacter sp. MSJ-31 | reverse complement strand
GTAAACCAACTTAGTAATAACAAACAAAACCGTCAACCAAAATCAGTACAGGTCAGTGTCGCGCATAAGCCTGCATAAAATGATACAAAAAGTGAATAGTTTTTTTCCTGACTGGAAACCGGGAATCGGGAGGTTTGGCGCGAGGAATCGAAAAGGCGCAGACTGGGAAAATGTTTTTCCCTGCCGAGAGAGAAAATTTTCTCTGGGCAGGGAAATAGAAATGGGAGGGGAAACCGGTTATTCCGTAGTGATCGGTTTTTCTGCAACTGCGCGGACGGGGAGTCCCCAACTACGGGGAAATGCGGAGTTGGACAGTCCTTTCTCCGATTGAAAGAGGATTACGCACGCGTAGCCGCTGAAGGAGATCTCACTGCTCCAGTAGATGACGTCCTGGCCGATGGACGAGGCGGCTACGCCGGCGTAGCCGCCTGCAGCAGGAAGGCATATCGAATTGTTGGTATAGCCCTCTTTTTTGCCCTTCACCCAACCGCAGTTGACGTTATTATAGGATGCCCAGTTCCAGTCACAGCCTTTTAATTCGTCTTGCTCTGCCTTGGTCGGCATTCTGACTCCTTCCCCCCAGTTCACCGTGGCCGCATCGTCCTCCTTGTCCAAGACCGTCTTGTTATCAGAGGAGTTGTACTTGGTCAAGTTGTCCGTCGAAGTACCATGATTATAGGTGTCCCAATCGTACTTGCTTTTTGTTGCGGTCTCGCCCCAAGCAAAGTAGCTGCCGTAGTCCCAGCAATTCGTTGCACCGATGTTGGTCTCAGCCCAAAGCACAGACAGACCGAGGTCTATGAACTTGTGGTTGTTGACGGTGTACGTGCCATCATAGTTTTTCTTGGCGCATCCCATCTTGTCGGCAGAGAGGGGAACTGCCGTCCCCCCGGCACGGGCAATGGAAAGCGTTCCGCTGCAACTGTACATCCACCAGGTGTCGGAACCCTTGTCTTTTATTTCAAACTTCACGTGGGTGTAGTCGCCTGTGGCCAAGGGCAGATAGAACACGCCGACACCGTCTACATCCGCACCGCTGAAGGTGAAGGTCACCTTGCCGTTACCATCTGATGCTGTCGTGGTTTTTATCTGCGCGCCACTTGCCGACAAGTCTGCCACCGTAAAGTCACCACAGAGCTGTTGGTCGGCAGTGACGGTGAGCGTGCCCTCTGCGACCGGCATCTTGTCGATGCGGATGACGGCCAGACCGCCAATGGACTTGAACGAAATCGTATTTTCCGTGATTGTACCAAGCATCGGCATATTGGTGCTGTTCGAGGGATAATCTCCAGTTGTGCCGAAAATCTTGCTCTCCGGCGTGTATTCGTCATACGAGGCAGGAAGATTATAGGTGAGCGTATTTTCACCAGTAAATGTATGGCTGCCGGAAGGATAAACGGCATACTGGCCCACCGTCCCGGTCACTTCGCCGGTAAAGGTGGCGGAGGTTGCGCCGTTCTCTGCGGTTGTGGTGAACTCTGCGCCGCCGTATGTCTCATTGTTCACGGTCTGCACGAAAATCTTGTCGTCCTTGTGCCAATAGAACGAGGCGACGGTACTGCTTTCCTTTTTCATTCCCACGCGGGTCACGTCGTTGCTGCTGTCCACGGAGGCGGTGAGTGTCACGGTCTGGGGTTCAGTTTGGTTCTGTTTCTGCAGTTGTGCGAGTTCGTCCGTGGAGCAGGAGGTGGCGACGGCTGCTGCAGCCAGTGCCACGAAAGCGAGGTAATGTTTCTTCATCGTTTTGTTCCTTTCCTTAGTTTTACTCAAAATCGTCAAAGCCGTTCAGTGTTCCCGTTTCATCAAACGTTCCTGTACCATTCATACTGCTGCCGGCCAACAGACAGCCCTGCAGTTTCAACTCCACCACTTCCATGAAAGGAGATTCGTAATTGTTTTTCTTGTTCATCGTCTTGTTATTGTGTGTGTTTTGTTCATATTGTTGTGGCAAGTGCAAGACCTCGCGGTCGCAAAAGGCGACACAAAAAGAGCGTGAACCATCCTGTTGTCCGTTCCACGCACTGAGGCTCTAGCATTGCCTATCTCTGTCGAACAGACAACGTTAGAGCCCACGCCGATATGAATAATTGGAAAATTAATCACATCCCGGGCATCTACCGTTGCTACGTCCAAGACAGAGATTTGAATTTGCGAGATTCGATGAGTCCCAAACACAGCGCCAAGTAAACGCCTTAATATGTCAACCTCAGTTTCCCACCCAACCTCCTTGTCGCGAGGGCTCTCCCTCGCAAAAGGCTCGGCGTGAGCTGAGGCCGGACAGCTTCGGTTTCCGGCATTTGCATACCGTTCACCTGACTATCCGCTTGCAAAGATAGGGGTTCTTTTTCAAAAACGCAAGAAAAAACAAGATTTTATTGTCACTTAACATCATTTTTCTAAAAAAACTTGGAACGTGTCGGGATAAAGCGTAACTTTGCCTCCGTTACTATTATTTAGGAGGAACGACTATGACAAAGAACAGGGAAATCTACCGTTGTGCCGTTTGCGGCAATGTGGTGGAAGTGGTGAACCCCGGTGCTGCACTCAGTTGCTGCGGCCAGCCGATGAAGCTGATGAAGGAGAACACCACCGACGGAGCCAAGGAGAAACACGTGCCCGTGGTAGAGCCGGTCGACGGCGGCTATCGGGTCTGTGTGGGCAGTGTGGAGCATCCGATGCTGCCGGAGCATTACATCCAGTGGATTGAGTTGCTGACACCCACCGACGTGCTGCGCCACGAGCTGAAACCCGGCGAGAAGCCGGAGGCTGTTTTCCTGACCGGAGCTGCCGCCGAGGATGTCGTGGCCCGGGAATACTGCAACCTGCACGGCTTGTGGAAAAACGGGTAAGTCCCCGACCCCGTCCCCAAGCCCTTTCCCTCGCCTTACCTAAGCTCTACCCAAGCCCAAAAGAGCACTTCGGGTATGGCAAGGAGCAGAGTGCTTGCTTTCTGGTTGCTTTCTGATACGATGCTAAACCTGCTCTAAGGGGTGCAAGTTCCGAGTAAGCCCTTGACCCTTCCTTGCTCCAGTTTTTCGGAAAAGTGTGATTTTTGCTTGGCCATTTCGTAGGAAAAGTGTATTTTTGCAGTCAGAAGTCTGAACTGTAGGGGTCAGCACTCACGGTAGAAATCGAGTGCTTCCTTGATTTCGTCTTCCGTGGCGGTCTGGTCGATGCAGACCTGTCCGACATCGGACAGCAGGGTGAAGTTGATGGCGGGTCCGATGTTCTTCTTGTCGTGGTGCATCAGTTCAATCAGGTGCGGATAGTCGTCGCAGGTGACGGCCATCCGTCCGTAGTGCTCCTTGATGAAGGCGACGGTCTGGCGCATGATGTCGGAGGGGAATCCCGTCTTGACACAGCTGAGATACAGCTCGACAATCAGGCCGTAGGCCACGGCGTAGCCATGGAGAATGGGCTGGCGTTCCAATGCCAGTGATTCAAAGGCGTGGCCGGCTGTATGTCCCAGGTTGAGTGCCTTGCGGAGGCCGTGCTCTGTGGGGTCCTCGGCCACGATGCGCTGCTTGACGCTGACGTTGTCGGCCACCATCGCGGAGGTGATGTGCTCCGTCGTCGGGTCGAAATTCACCAGACCGGCCCACCGCTCCTTGGAGGAAATCAGGCCGTGTTTCAGCATCTCGGCGTAGCCGGAAAGGATGTTCTCCCGATTCAGGGAATGCAGGAACACCGTGTCGAGGATGACGCTGTGGGCATTGTTGAACACCCCGATTTCGTTCTTCAGTCCGCCTAAATTGATGCCCGTCTTGCCGCCTACGCTGGCATCGACCATGGCCAGCAGCGTGGTGGGGACGTTGATGTAGGCCATGCCGCGCTTGAAGGTGGAGGCGGCAAAACCGCCCAGGTCGGTCACCATGCCGCCGCCGAGGTTGACCAGCAGCGAATGGCGCGTGGCTCCGTGTTGTTGCAACCAGCTCCACACCCACGTCAGGCTCTTGACCGTCTTGTGGGTGTCGGTACTACCGATGGCGATCACCGAGACATCGCGCATGGAAGCGCAGTCGCTGACCAGCGGCCAGCACACGTCCCGTGTGGTCGTGTCGAACAGCACCACCACGAGGTCGTGACTGCAGGCGGCTACGGCTTCGTCGAGTGCCTGACAGATGTTCTGAGATATGATTACCTTCTGTTGTTCCATTTCACTGTTGTTCCGTTTCAGAGTGCAAAATTAATATAAAATTTGCAGTTTCATCTATAAAACCGACGGATATTGGACGAAATGGGCTTTTTTTATGCCCGACGGGTTAAACGCTTTTGCGGTTGGAGCGTCAAAACCCCAGACTCATCAAAAAAAGTGACCGAACAACAATGAAGAAGCGAATCTTTATGACCCTGATGACGGTGGCCGTGGCCATGGTGGCCATGGCGCAACGCTCCATCACGGGAAAAGTGATTGAAAACGACTCGCAGGAACCGGTACCACAGACTACCGTACGACTGCTGAAGACCGACAGTACAACGGTGAAGGGCGTGCTGACCGACCTGAACGGACGGTTCTCGCTGAAAGCACCGGCCGCAGGCCGCTACATCGTACAGGTGACGTGTGTGGGGTACAAGACGTACACCAAGCGCATCAACGTGGCAGCGGAAAAGGACGTGTCGCTGGGCACCATCGCCCTCTCGCCGGATGCCATCATGCTGAAGGGAGCCACCGTGACCGGCAATGCCGCGAAAGTGACGGTCAAGGCCGACACCTTCGTATATAACGCCTCGGCCTACCGCACGCCGGAAGGGTCGGTGGTCGAGGAGCTGGTGCGTCGCCTGCCCGGTGCGCAGGTGGACGACGACGGCAAGGTCACCATCAACGGCAAGGAGGTGAAGAAAATCCTTATCGACGGCAAGGAGTTCATGACCGGCGACACCAAGACGGCCATGAAGAACCTGCCCACGTCCATCGTGGAGCGCGTGCGTGCCTATGACCAGAAGAGCGACCAGGCCCGGGTGACGGGCATCGACGACGGTGAGGAAGAAACCGTGCTGGACTTCGGCGTGAAGCAGGGCATGAACCGCGGACAGATGCTCAACGTGAACCTTGGGGCAGGCACGCAGGACCGCTACAGCAACCGCGCCTTCGGAGGCACGCAGAGCGAGAACCTGAAGGCGTTCGGCATGATGAGTGCGAACAATGTCAACGACATGGGATTCCCCGGCGGCGGAGGCGGACGCTTCGGCGGCGGACGGCAGGGATTGACCGCCACCAAGATGGTGGGCTTCAACCTCAACTACGAAATCCCCAAGAAACTGATACTGGACGGCAGCGTGCGCTGGAATCACAGCGACGGTGATGCCTATGTGCTGAACTCGACGGAGAACTTTCTCGACGGAACGACGTCGACCTTCGGCAACAGCCGGAACCAGAACTACACGCGATCCAACAACTGGGATATGCGTATGCGACTGGAATGGACACCGGACACCATGACCAACATCATGTTCCGTCCGCAGTTCACCTATGGCAGCAACGACGGACTCAGCAAAGGATATTCGCTGACCTTCGACGACGACCCTTATGAATACGGTTCAGACCCGCTCAACAACAGCAAGTTGTTGGAGGAGATGAAAGCGCTGGGATACGTCAAGAACCGGAACAACGACACCTCGCTCAGCTACAGCGACTCGAAGAGCGCGGGCGCACGGTTGCAGATGAACCGCAAGCTCAGTGCCAACGGACGCAATGTGACCTTGACCCTGTCCGGCAACTACGGCGACGGCATGAGCAAGTCGTTCACCAACAACATGGTGGAATATTTCCAACTGGTCAACAGTGCAGGGAGCGACTCTACCTACCAGGCCAACCGCTATGCCGTCACGCCGACCACCAACTGGAACTACAGCGTCAAGGCCCTCTACAGTGAGCCTATCCTGCCCCGCACCTATCTGCAGTTCAGCTACCAGTACCAGTACAAATATTCGAAGAGCGACCGCGGCACCTACGACCTCAGCAATGTCGGTGCAGACTTCTTCAACGTCAATGCCGCCTACCGCGGATGGGACAATTACCTGGACCTGTTGGGCGGTGTCTCGCTGGACAACTACCGCGACAGCAAGCTCAGCCGCTATTCGGAATACAAGAACTACATCCATACGGCCGACGTGATGCTGCGCATCGTGCGCAATGACTACAACCTCAATGTCGGTGTGCAGGTGGTGCCGCAGAAGTCGCATTTCGTGCAGGACTACCAGAACATCCATGCCGACACTACACGTACCGTGACCAACCTCACCCCGACGGCCGACTTCCGCTGGAAAATCTCACAACTGAGCCAACTGCGCTTCACCTACCGCGGAAGCACCAGCCAACCCTCGATGAGCGACCTGCTCGACATCACCGACGACAGCAACCCGCTGAACGTGCAGAAGGGTAACCCGGGACTGAAGCCTTCCTTTACGCAGAACTTCCGGCTCTTCTACAACAACTATATCCAGAACCACCAGCGCAGCATCATGGCCCACCTGAACTTCTCGATGACGGACAACTCCATCTCGAACATGGTGACCTACGACAAAACCACAGGCGGACGCACCACACGGCCGGAGAACATCAACGGCAACTGGAACACCTCCGGTATGTTCATGTTCAACACGGCACTGGACTCGGCGGCCTACTTCAACGTGAACACCTTCACCACGGTGAACTACAGCAACAGTGTGGGCTACGTCAGCGTGGACCAGGCCGACTCGCAGAAGTCCACGACGCGAACCATGACGCTGGGCGAGCGTCTGGCCACCAGCTACCGCAACGATTGGCTGGAGATAGAGCTCAACGGGTCGCTCAACTATATGCGGGCACGCAGCGAGTTGCAGAGCAACAACAACCTGGACACGTGGACGTTCTCCTACGGTGCCAGCCTGATGCTGACCGCCCCATGGGGTACGCAACTCTCGTCGGGGCTGAACATGAACAGCCGGCGCGGCTTCAACGACTCGTCGATGAACACCAACGAACTGATTTGGAACGCACAGGTCTCGCAGTCGTTCCTCCGCGGCAACGCACTGACCGTGTCCCTCCAGCTCTATGACATCCTTCACCAGCAGTCTACCTTCAGCCGCACGGTCAATGCGATGCAGCGCGCCGATACGGAATATAATGCCATCACCAACTACGCCATGCTGACGGCTTCGTACCGTCTGAATGTCTTTGGCGGCAAGTCCAGTATGCGCGGCGGACGTGACGGGCGACGTGGGCCTGGGTTTGGCGGCCCCGGCGGCCCTGGCCGTGGACCCGGTCCCGGCGGTCCTGGTGGCGGCCCCGGTTTCGGTGGGCCGCGCTGATGCAGACAAATTCAAAAAAGGAAAAGGCTGGATTCCGAACGAGGAACCCAGCCTTTTTCAAGGATATGTCCAAAAAGTCTGATGGAGCAGGAGGAAGGACTATGCCTCCTTGCCCTGGTCGGCAGTGCCCTCCTCGTCCGGCTGCGTCTCGTCTTCGAAATCGGTGATGCCCGCCTTGACAAGGATGTTGTACCACTGGATGAGTTTCTTGATGTCGCTGTTGTGGACACGGTCGCGATCCCATTCCGGCAATACCTTGCTGAAATACTCATGGAGTTCGTCGGCACTGGCCTTCTTGTAATTGATGCTGGACTCTTTTCCGCCCTCCAGCTGGTGCAACGAGGCAAGAATCTTGGTCAGGGGCACGTCGTCCGTCTCGGTGAACATGGCAATGTCGCCCAGTGAAGAGATGCGGTCGCTGCCGAAGGTCGGCATACGCTTATGTGTCTCGTCCAGTGCCTCGACGATGAGGCTGTTGTTTCCGCGTGACACGAGTTTGTAAAGTCCCGGTTTGCCCGAGATGGCTAAAATGGTCTGTTTCATGATTGGTTATGATAATTGTTTGATGATTGTTTCAATCTGTGGTTCGAGTGGCTGTATGCCGTCGTTGACGATCTCGAAGTCGGAGAGCTGGCGCACCCTGTCCTGCGGCCATTGCCGCTGCATCCACTGGTTCACTTTCTCGCGGCTGATGTGGTCGCGGGCCATGACCCGGCTGATGCGCACCTCGTCGGGCGCACTGACCATCACCACCCGGTCTACCAGGCGGTTGATGCCCGATTCGAAAAGGATGGCACTCTCCATCCATCCGATGCCGCTCTCCTCGAAATCGCGGAACACGGCCGGGTGGACAATGGCGTTGACGGCCTGCACGTTGTGGTCGCTCTGGAGGAGGAAACGGGTCACAACGGCCTTGTTGAGCACGTGTTCTCCGGTGTCTGACGGGGCGAGGAAGGTGTCCGGACCGATGAGGCGGCACAACTCCTCATATATAATAGGTGAGGTGCGGATGAGGCGTTTGGCGGCCTCGTCGCAGTCGTAGACGGCGATGCCCCGCTGCTTCAGCAACTGGCACACATAGCTCTTTCCCGTTCCGATGCCTCCGGTAATGCCGATTTTCATTCTTCTTCGATGAGATAGTCCACCTGCTTCACCTCCAGTGTGGCACGACTGATGCCGTGGGGCACACTGCGCAGGTAGATGTTACACTTGTCGGACGGATGCAGCATGATTTCCCGGAAGTTGGCCACGACGGTGAAGTCCTCCGCCCGTAAGGTCTTGAACTGGTTGACTCCTGTGACAAAGCGTACCTTCACCTTTTGCGGGAAGGTGCGCAACACCTTGCCTTTCGGCATGTTGACGGCTTGGATGGGCACGCCGTCGATGCTCTCTTCGGTGAGCACATCGGTCAGGAATCCGACGCGCACCCGTTCCGGTACCACTTTCACGTCCTTGATGTGTGCCAGCCGACATTCCACAATCAGCGTGTCGCGGAATCCCGCATGGTTGAGCAGTTCCGTGGACACGTAGCGTATGCTGTCCAGCTTGTCGCTGGAGGCGTAGATGTCCACGCTGTCGGGCCAGTACTGCACGTGGGAGATGAAATGCGGCTGTTCCGGGGTGACGTGTCCTGCCCATCGGACCGGTACGCGTTTGTGTTCACCGTTGTTGTAGGCAAAATCCACCCTGTCGGGTTTTATGCTGACGATGGCCGTCGAGGACTCCAACTGCGACTCGACGAGCCGTTTGAGTTCCGCGGTGCCCACAAGTCCCTTTCCCTTACCGCGGTCGTAGGTCTTGAACGGGATATGGATCGTCGGGTGGTTGTGGTAGAGATACCCCATGACGACCCATCCCTTGTCGCGCAAGGTGATGTTGAGGGTGTCCGTCTCATAGGAGGTGAGCACCGTGTTGCGCGGCACCCCTTTGATGCGCACCAACACCTTCACCTCCTGTTCGTAAGTCTCGTTGAGCGTGAGAATCAACCAGAAAGCTCCCGCGAGGCAGAGGAAAAACAGAAACACCAGAAGCTGCCTGCTCATCGTGCTGAACAAGAAGCGTCTGATGATTCGTGTCATTTGCCGTATGCCCGACATATTGCCCAATGGCTCTTGTCGTGGGAGTTTACTTGTTTGCGGTCTGCATGGTGGCCGCTACGTTGTCGTAGATGAAGTTCTTGTCCACCCTGATGGTCACGCCGTGTGCGATTTCCACGTCGACGATGCCCGATGCGAGGTCGACACGCTTCACCTTGCCGTAGATGCCGCCGCCGGTGACAATCTCTTTGCCCTCGGTCAGCGAGTTCTGGAACTGCTGGATTTTCTTGCGCTGTTTCTGCTGCGGGCGGATCATGAAGAAATACATGATGGCGAAGATGGCCACCATCATGATGAGAAACGTCATGCTTCCACCACCTTGTGCGCCGCTCTGTGCGGCCAGGATAATCTGTGTCATAGTCTGATAGTATGGTTATTATTGTTGTTTTGTTCTGTCTTCCATGTGCTTGAGCAGCCGTCCGGATGCAATGAGATGACGCGCGATGTTGTCGAGCATGCCATTGGTGTACCCGCCACTGCGCGGAGTGGAGTAGGCTTTGGCAATCTCCACATACTCGTTGATGGTGACACCGACGGGAATGCTGGGGAAGGTCAGCATCTCGGCAATGGCCACCTGCATGATGATGATGTCCATATAGGCCAGTCGGGAGAAGTCCCAGTTGCGGGAGGCTTCGCTCATGAGGTGCTGGTATTCGTCGGCATTGAGGATGGCCGAACGGAACAGCTTGCGTGCGTAGTCCTTGTCCTCTTCGCTGTCGTATTCGGGCAGCAGCTCCTGGCGGGTGCCGTTGGTTTCATCGAAACGCTTGATGGTTTTCAGGACGAAGGTGTCCACGATGTCCTTGTCGTCGTTCCAATAGATGCTCTGTTCCTCCAACAGTGCGTCGAGGTCTTCATTGTTCTGGATGAGCGTCCGGTAGATTTTCCGCCACACCTCGCGGTCTGTGGCATAA
This sequence comes from Oscillibacter sp. MSJ-31, assembly GCA_963651005.1. Lineage (GTDB taxonomy): Bacteria > Bacteroidota > Bacteroidia > Bacteroidales > Bacteroidaceae > Prevotella. The sequence goes on along the minus strand of CAVJNH010000018.1, from coordinate 23,317 downwards.
TCGTCCTGCTCGTCGGCCATATAGTCCTTGTAGATTTGGCTTTCTGTAATCTGTAGATAGATTTTCTTGAGAAATTCGGGGTTGTCCGCCCATATCTGATCCTGGTTTGCCGCCAGGTCGTTGAACATCTTGTTCTCCTCAAGCTGCAGGGCGAACCGGTTGTAGGCGAACTTCTGCGACGGCATGGCTGCGCCCTCGCGCTGCGCCCTTGCCTGGGCCACCTCCAGATACCGGCGCGATTCCCGTGTAATGCCCACAATGAGTGCCAACAGACAGACATACAGGTCGTATGCCTTTGACAGGCTGAAAAGGAGCTCTTTCTCTGCCGATTCAATGTTTTTGCCGCCGTTGAGATAGTAGGCGTAGGCCAACTGGACGGTCTTGATCCGTATTAGTTCCCGATTGATCATAAATCTGCTAATTTTTCGTTTGATACTCTTATCGTGTGCAAAAATACAAAGAAATCCATTTCTGTGCAAGAAAAGCCGCGAAATAATATAAAAAAGTAGGGGATGGCGCGTGTAATTCATAAATTATTCGTACCTTTGCACCGCTTTTTCGCTTCGTGTGATGGTGAATTAGGCAAAACAACTTAATTTAGAGTAACACAATTTTATCGTATGAAAGAAATCAACGTTAACGGTCAGAAGCGTACCGACGTGGGCAAGAAGGCCTCGAAACTGCTTCGCAAGGAGGGATTGGTACCCTGCAACCTGTATGGAGAGAAGAAAGATGAAAAGGGACTTCCCGTAGCTTTCTCGTTCGTGGCTTCCATGGCCGACCTCCGCAAGGCCATCTACACGCCTCACGTGTATGTGGTGGTGCTCAACATTGACGGTGAGGAGCACAAGGCCATCATCAAGGAACTGCAGTTCCATCCCACGACCGACGCTCTGCTTCACGCTGACTTCTACGAGGTGAACGACACCAAGAACATCACGGTGGGCATCCCCGTCAAGCTCAACGGTCTGGCTCAGGGTGTGCGCGACGGTGGTAAGCTCCAGCTCCAGATCCGCAAGATCAACGTTACCGCTCCCTACAAGCAGATTCCCGAGATTCTGAATATCGATGTCACCAACCTGGAGTTGGGCAAGAGCATCAAGGTGGCCTCCCTGAACTTCGAGGGTCTTGAGATTGCCACTCCGAAAGAGGTTATCGTCTGCTCTGTACGGGCTACCCGTGCTTCGCGCTCGGCTGCTGCTGCCGCTGCAGAGGAGTAATCTGACGGAAGGATATGGACAAATATCTGATTGTCGGTCTGGGCAATGTCGGCAGCGAGTACGACATGACCCGCCACAATACGGGCTTTATGGTATTGGACGCTTTTGCAAAGGCGTCCAATATCGTTTTTGACGACCGGCGTTACGGCTATGTGGCCGAGACGTCGCTCCGGGGGCGCAAGGTGTTCCTGCTGAAGCCCACCACCTATATGAACCTCAGCGGCAATGCCGTGCGCTACTGGCTCAACAAAGAGAATGTTGACCAGAGCCGCCTGCTCGTGGTCAGTGATGACGTGGCGTTGCCGTTGGGACATTTCCGCCTGAAAGCCAACGGTTCGAACGGCGGACACAACGGGTTGGGGCACATCCAGCAGCTTATCGGTCCGCAGTATGCCCGTCTGCGCATGGGAATCGGCAACGACTATCCGCAGGGCATGCAGATAGACTATGTATTGGGACGGTTCAGCGAGGAGGAGATGCAGGTGCTGCAACCTGCCATTGACCTGGGGGTGGACATCGTTCGGAGCTTTGTGTTGGCCGGCATTGACATCACCATGAACCAATACAACAAACTGGGGAAAGGAGGGACGCAGCATGGGTGACCTGGCCCGGATTGACAAATGGCTGTGGGCTGCGCGCATTTTCAAGACACGCAGCATCGCTGCCGATGCCATCAAGAACGGTCGCGTCACCATCGGCGGTGTCAACGTGAAACCTTCGCGGATGGTCAAGGTGGGCGAGACGGTGAGCGTGCGCAAGCCGCCGGTCACCTATTCCTTCAAGGTGCTGAAGACCATCGAACAGCGCGTCGGGGCAAAGCTCTTGCCCGAAATCTATGAGAACGTGACCACCGCCGACCAGTACGAACTGTTGGAGATGAACCGCATCAGCGGCTTTGTGGACCGCGCACGCGGCACAGGCCGACCCACCAAAAAGGAACGCCGCGCCCTGGACGACTTCATCGGGCCATCGCTTGAAGGCTACGATGATTTCGACTGGGACGACGAATAGGACTATTCGCCGTAGATTTCCTTCAACTTCTGTCCGACCTCTTCACCATGCAAGTCCATGGCTACGATGATGCCGTTGGGGTCGACCAGAATGTTGGACGGGATGCTGGATACGCCGTACACCTCACTGGCGGCACATTTCCAACCCTTGAGGTCGCTGATTTGCGGCCATTTCATGCCCAGTTTCTGAATGCTGCTTACCCAAGCCTCCTTCTTCTGGTCGAAGGATACGCCCACGATTTCAAACCCCTTTCCGTGGTATTTCTCGTAGTTCGCCACCAGATTGGGCATCTCCCGTCGGCAGGGGCCGCACCACGAAGCCCAGAAATCCACCAGCACGTACTGTCCCTTGCCTACCCACTGGCTCAGGTAAGCAAGGCGGTCGTCGGTATCGTTCATCTGCAGGTCGGTGAACTTCTGTCCGGGTGCCCTCTTTTCCATACCGGCCAGCAACTTTTTCGGGCGATCCAGTTCGGGACTGCTGTAGTAGGGTGCGGCAGGGTTGAGCACGGCCTTCAGCTCCTCATAGCTGAAATAGTACATGACATTGGCAATGTATTTGGCGGGAATCATGTCGCTCTTGTTGTCGCGGAGGAGCGTGCGTACCAAGTCCAGCTGCTCCATGTAGAGGGAGTCCATCTGCTCCGACAACTGCTCAAAGCGTGCCTTGGTCTCCAGCTGCGCACCCTGCGGGTCTTTCTCGCGCAGTGCGTTGACTTCCTTCATCACCTGTGCCACCTGTGCGTCAATGCGGTCAATCTGTGCCTTAGGGCCGTCTTTCTGGGTCTGCGCACACAGCGACAGGGTTGTCAGTACCATGGCGACCGTCAGCGCCAGTGTCATCATCTTCTTCATAGTTTTTCCGTATTTTTTTGTTTTCGACGCAAAATTACGAAGAAATTCCGAATATTCCAATGCGGAAGGCAGAAAATGCAAAAAAAACACGGAAGATGTTTGGATATTTCTGTACGAATGTGTATCTTTGCGCGCAAAAAACTAAAAGGAGCTATATCTATTATGACAAGTCGCAGAGAAGACGTGTGGAATTCCATGTTCAGTCGGGCCATGGCCTACGTGGAGGAGCACCACCAGATGCCGGCCAAGAATAACCGGGAGTATGGACGTATTTTGAACTGGTGGAAGTACAACCGGAGGATGTACAAGCAGGGGCTGCTTGACAAGGAACGGGTGGAAAAGCTGATCAAACTCAGCAATATGCGGAAGAAACACGTGTTCTTCTGAACGTGTCCCGCCAATAACCCCACACTAACAAAACCTATCAACTATTATGAAGAGAAAACAGAGCATTTTTGTTGCACTGGTAGCAGTGGCAACAGGATTTGGCGTATGCGGCCCTTCCGTGGCTTTCGGCCAAAGCAAGAATCATCCGTTGGTCTATAATCAGGAAAACCGGGAGCAGGCGTACACCTTGAAGACATTCAACAGTACTGCAGAACTGAAGGCGCAGCCCTTGTTGCCTAACCCCTTGCTGATGAACAATGGAAAGACAGAGGTGAAGCGCATCGGACAATGGGGGCGGCGGCGTGCAGAATTGCTTGCCAGCATCCAGAAATACGAGATTGGGCTGAAGCCTGCGGTGGACATGGACGATATTGATGCACGGATGAGCGGCGACACCCTCATCGTTGATGTGCATGTGGGCGGACAGACCCTCACCCTCTCTTCCGTCATTACCTATCCCAAAGGCGGACAGGCTCCTTGGCCGCTCATCATCGGAGCCAGCCACAATGCCATTCCTGCCCACCTCTTCACCGAGCGGAATATCGCCTTGATGACTTTCACGGAGCGTCAGGTGAATGACTACTCCCAATGGGGAAAACACGGTACTCGGGGACAGTTCGCTTTCGACCGTCTCTATCCCTCGCTCACGGCCAACGGGGCTTATAGCGAATGGGCCTGGGGCTTCAGCCGGCTGCTCGACGGACTGCAGAAGTTGGGGCCGGAAATCACGCGCATTGACATGAAACATATCGGCGTGACGGGATGCTCGTATGCCGGGAAAATGGCACTCTTCTGCGGAGCCATGGACGAGCGCGTGGCACTGACCATCGCTCAGGAACCCGGAGGGGGCGGAGCGGCTGCCTGGCGGGTGTCGCGCACCTTGGGCAAGGTGGAAACGCTTGACCGTACCGACTACAACTGGTTTCTGGAGTCGATGAAAACATCGTTTGCCGAAGAGCGTGTGGCATTGCTGCCGCATGACCATCACGAACTCATCGCCCTGTGCTGTCCGCGTGCCGTCCTGTTGCTGGGCAATCCGGACTATGAATGGCTGGCCGACCCCTCGATGTATGTTTCTGCCGAGGCCGCTGTCAAGGTGTGGCAACGTTTCGGCATCGCAGACCGCATCGGTTACTCCATCGTGCCGGGGCATGGCCATTGCCAACTGCCCGAATCGCAATATCCGGAAGTCATTGCCTATATTGACCGTTTCCTGTTGGGCAAGGAGGATGCTCCCACCACCGTGCGCATCGCTCCTGCGGACTACCGACAGAAATACGATGTCAAACAATGGTTGAATTGGTAGAATACCTATAAAAGAATTTTGTATTCCTCTCGCTTAATCGTACCTCTGAGGCTGCGCCTCGAAGGTACTCTCGCTCGGAAATAAAAAAGAAACGCGGTTTCTTTTTGTATTTCTCTCGCTTATTCGTACCTTTGTAGCGTAATACGACAACAAAAAAGGATAAAAATGAGAGTTATTATTGAACCAGATTATCAGAAGATGTCGCAATGGGCTGCCGAGCATGTCATTGAGCGCATCAACAGTGCCAAACCCACCAAGGAGCATCCCTTCGTCTTGGGATTGCCGACAGGTTCTTCCCCTGAGGGGATGTATGCCTGTCTGGTCCAGGCTTGCAAGGAGGGACGCGTGTCGTTCAAGTATGTGCAGACCTTCAATATGGATGAGTATGTAGGGTTGCCGGAGGCTCACCCGGAGAGCTACCACTCGTTCATGGCCCGCCATCTCTTCGACCATATCGATTGCCCGAAGGAGAATATCCATATCCTCAACGGCAACGCGGCAGACTTGGAGGCCGAGTGTGCCCACTATGAGGAGATGATTGCCCAAGCCGGCGGCATTGACCTGTTCATTGGAGGCATCGGACCGGACGGCCATGTCGCCTTCAACGAGCCTTATTCGTCGCTGACCTCGCGCACGCGTGCCAAGACCTTGACCACCGATACCATTATCGCCAACTCCCGTTTCTTCGACAACGATGTCAACAAGGTGCCCAAGTTGGCACTGACCGTGGGCGTAGGCACTGTGATGGATGCTCGGGAAGTGATGGTTCTTGCCAACGGCCATCATAAGGCGCGTGCCCTGAAGGCCGCCGTGGAGGGACCGGTGACTCAAGAGTGGACGATTTCTGCCCTGCAGCTGCACCGTCACGGCATCATCGTGGCTGACGAATCGGCCACCGACGAGTTGAAGGTCTCCACCTACAAATACTTTAAGGACATTGAAAAGAACAATCTGCTGTAACAGGCAGATTGTTTCCTTTTTCACAACGGTGTGGCTGCGTGCCGCACCGTTTCATTTTTATTGTTTCAGCTTGAAAGAATCCTCTATCCCGGTCACTTCCTCCACGAAAGCCTTGTCCATCTTCAGACGCTGGGCAATCGTGTTGCAACTGTGGATGACGGTCGAGTGGTCGCGGTTTCCTACCAACAGGCCGATGCGTGAGGCCGGCATCTTGGTGTATTTCTGTGCGAAATACATGGCGAGTTGTCGGGCGGCTACAAATTCGCGCTTGCGGGAGCGGCTCATGACACCGTTCTGCGTGACATTGTAGTGTGCGCAGACCTTCTCCAGGATGTCGTCGACGGTCAACGGGCGGTTGTCTACCTTCACGGCACGCTTGATGACCCGTTCGGCAAGGCGCATATCGATGTTGCTGTTGTAGACGATGGAGTATGCCATCAGCGAGTTGACCACGCCTTCCAACTCCCGCACGGAATCGTTGGCCGTCTCGGCAATGAACTGGATGACGTTCGCAGGGAACCGCAGTCCGTCCCGTCGGCATTTTGCATTGAGGATGTCCACGCACAACTGCACGTTGGGCTTTTGCAGTTCGGCAATCATGCCGCAGGAGAAGCGCGTCAGCAGGCGGTCCTTCACGCCTACAAGGTCCACCGGCGGCCGGTCGGCAGCCAAAATAATCTGCTTTCCGCAACGGAACAGATGGTCAAACACGTGGAAGAAGGTGTCCAGCGTCTTGGTTGCGGCAGCCCATTCCTGGATGTCGTCGACAATCAGTACGTCGATGGTCTGGTAGAAATGGATGAAATCGTTGACCGTGTTCTGCCGCACCGCATCCGTGTACTGCACCTGGAACAGTCGGGCAGACACGTACAGTACGCGCTTCTGCGGATAGATTTCCTTGCAGCGTACCCCAATGGCATTGATGAGGTGTGTCTTGCCGCTACCGGAGGGGCCGAACACGAAGAAGGGGTTGAACGTGGTGCGTCCCGGATGTTCGGCGATGGAAAGGCCGATGGTGCGCGGCAACTTGTTGCTGTCTCCCTCAATGTACCGCTGGAACGTCTTGTGGGGGTCCAACTGCGGATTCAAGTCCTGCGGCGTGGCCGCGTCCAGGATGGTCGGAGCCTTGTTGCCGCGGGTGGTGGGCTTCGGCGCGTCAATGGCGACCGCCTCACTGCCCTCCTCGTCGAGGGTCAGACCGTGGGTCTTGTCGACGACTACGCGGTATTTCAGTGCGATATTCTCACCGAAGCAACGGTGCAGCACCTTGCTCAGCAGCTCCACGTAGTATTGCTCCAGCACCTCGTAGATGTAGCGGCTCGGTATCTGCACGAGCAGCGTCCTCTCGCCTTCGTCGAAACTGCTGAAGGCGATAGGTTCAAACCACGTTTTGTACTGTTGCTCTGAAACATTCTCTCGGATGAGTGCGAGACAGTCGTTCCACAGCTTTCTTGGAGATCTTTCCATTATGGAGTTGCTTCGTTTTATGGGGCAGAAGTCTGCCGTAGTTTTCAATTAGCAAGTGCAAAGGTCGCACTTTTTTTTGGATTGGCCAAATCCGCCTTTTCAAGCCGTTCCTCTAAGCTCCCGTCTAATGCCTTATTTTTGTGGGGTTTATATGGGTGCGTATGGTGCGTATAGTTGTGAAACACTTTTGCGGTGAGTTAAGGCGTTTCTATATAGTCGTTTAACGCGGATGCTTTGTCTGCCGTCGGGTGTCGTTCGGAGGTGTTGCATAGACCCTATTTATTTAGACGAAATAAAAACAGAGCGGTTTTGTCACTTGTCCTTCCTTCCGAAAATCGAGAAGTGGACGTACCGTTTGGGATGCGCTTTCAAGTCGATGAGCAGGGAGTCGGCACTGGCGGCAGTGGCGCTGAGACGGCTGTACAGTTGCGTGTCGTTCATCAGCAGTCCGAGGGAGCCTTCCGTGCTGTTGAGCCGTCGGGTCATCTGCTCCACGTTCTCCAGTGTCCGGTTGACCTGTGCCGTCATGGTGGCAATATCCACGGCACTGAGATTGGCCGTGAGCTGCCGTGTGTTGTCCAGCACACCGTCAGCTTTCTCCACGACCGACGGGATGTTGCGGTTCAGGTGGGCGGAGAGCGACTGCAGCTCGGCACTGGTCTGGTTGAGCCGGTCGGTCATTCCCTCCACGTTGTGCAGGGTGTTACGCAATGCGGGGTCAGCCAGCAGCATGTTGAGGCTCGTCATGATGGAGTCGAGCTTGGGTATCATCCGTTCCACGGCCGGCATCATCTGTCCCACCTTGTTCATCAGTCCCTGTTCCATACCGCCGGGAATGGAGTCGCCTGTGGCGATGAACCGTGTGGGGTCGCCGGACAGCATCAGGTTAATCTTGATGTTGCCCAGCAGGTCGCTGGCCAGTTCTGCCCGCGATCCTGCCGGAATGCGCATGGCCTTGTCGAGGCCGGCCACGGCGACGATGCGGTCGGGTCTGTCGTAGTCGTAATCGATGCGCTCCACCACGCCGACCTTGTAGCCGTTGGCGTAGATGGGCGACGATGCCGACAGTCCACTGACATCGTTGAACACTATATAATAGGTGTTGCTGCTGGAGAAGATGCTGAGTCCCTTGAGAAACTGCAACCCATAGAACAGCACGAGGATGCCGAGGATGGCCGCCAGTGCGATTTTAACTTCTTTCGTGAAAAATTTCATATCTCAGCGTTTTTGTTTATTTCTTGTTTTTTCGGTATTCCTGTATGGCTTGCTGCACGTCTGTCCGCTTCCCGTCCTTGAAGGCGACGATGAAGGCCTGCGGAAAGCGTTCGGCCAGTTTTCTGCGCAGCCGACTGACTTCCTGATAGTCGTCCGACGCGCCCACGGTGTATTTGAACATTCCGTTCTCCTGATAGCAGTCCACGTTCTCCAGGTCTTTCAACTTGGGACTGTTGGACGGCAGACGCGTGGAACTGGCAAAGACCTGCACCTTGAAGAGCAGTTCCCCTGTGGCTTTGGGGGCGGAATCGGCTGTGGAGGTTGCGGGTTTCGTTGGAGCAACCACCGGCTGCGGCTTTTCCTCCACTTTGGGTTTTTCCTCCACCTTGGGTGCTTCCTGCGTTTTTGGCTTTTCCTCTACCTTGGGTGTTTCTTCTGCTTTGGAATTGTCCTCCGCCAGATAGGCCGGCAGCGTGGCCGTGGTGCTCGGTGTTCCCCGGTAGTCGAGGAAGGCCCGGTAGATGCCGAGGCCGAGCTTGTCAATGCCGTCACTGGTGTTGAGGAAGCGTTCCTCGTCCGGAGTGGAGATGAAGCCCAGCTCGATGAGGCAGCTGGGCATGGAGGTCTCGCGGAGCACGAGGAAGCCGGCCTGCTTCACCCCTTTGTCGGGTCGGTTGGCCGAGGCGCACGTCCTGCGTTGCACGGCCCGCGCCAGTTCAATGCTCTTCTCCATGTTCTTGTCCTGTATCAGTTCGAACATGATGTAGCTCTCGCTGGACCGGGGGTCGAAGCCCTGATAGCGTTGCTTGTAGTCTTTCTCCACGAGGATGACGGAGTTCTCCCGTTTGGCCACCTCCAGGTTGTCCTTGGCGCGGTGCATTCCGAGCGTGTAGGTTTCCAGTCCGCGCGCCATCCTTCCGTTGGGCAGCGCATTGGTGTGGATGGAGATGAAGAGGTCAGCCTTGTGGCGGTTGGCGATGTCGGCACGGGTGTGGAGCGGAATGAAGACGTCGGTCTTCCGGGTGTAGACGACCTTGACGTCGGGGCAGTTGCGCTCGACGTAGCGTCCGAAGGCCAGTGCCACATTGAGGTTGATGTCCTTTTCCTTGGAGAAGGTGCCTACGGCTCCGGCATCGTGTCCGCCGTGTCCGGCATCGATCACCAGTGTGAAGCGGTTTCCGGCAACAGCCTGCAGGGCGGTGGCCAGCAAGAACAGCAGCAGGTATGCGGTTTTCTTTCTATACATATTGTCTCTTGTCGTTTTCCATCGTTATCCTTATCCCGGCTCCTTCGCAGTCGGCTCCCATGGGCGGGTTTTTCTTGATGAGTTCGAGGCTGACCCGCGAAATCGCGGGAAAGGCATCGAAGAGCCGTCGGCAGATTCTTCCTGCCACGTGTTCGAGCAGGCGGCTCGGTGTCTGCATCTCTTCGGCGGCCAGCCGGTAGAGGTCGGCGTAGTTGACGGTGTGTTCCAGACGGTCGGTCTCCATGGCGCGTGTGCAATCGCAGCCCACCTCGATGCTGACCTCGTAGTCGTTGCCCACGACTTGCTCCTGTTCCTCCACGCCGTGGTAGGCATGGAAGCGGGCCTTGCGGATGACGATACTGCTGTCAGACTGCATCGTCGCCCTCCTTTTCTGCGGCTGTCCCGTCGTTCACGTATTTCTTCAGGGCGCGTTCCACACCCACTTTCCACGTGTTGATGCTCTCGTTCTGCAACTGGAGCGAGGACACCAGCCGGACGACGTGTGCGATGGGCATACGGTAGCGCAGCACGCCGGAGATGAGCTTGGCGTAGTTCCAGTATTCGGGGTTGAACTTCTCGGAGAGCCCCTCCACAGTGGTCTTGTAGCCCCGTTTGTTGACGAACTGGAAATCGTAGCGTTTCGTGCCGTCGTCGTTGATTTGCTTGACGATTTTCCCGTGCGTGACGGACTTGGGCAGCATGATGCCCTCGTCGTCGTCCTGCAGACCGGTGAAAATCTCGTAGGGGTAGCCGTCCAGCAGTCCGACCAGTGCCACCCATTTGTCCTTGTTGTTCTGGAAGCGCACCACGTCACATTCCAGTTCCTTCGGCCTCACCTCCGTCACTTCCGTCCGTTCGGCCTTGTTGGCGATGCACACGAGCAGTTGCAACAGGATGTTGGCCTGTTCGGGCTGCAGCGCATGGAGACAGGTGTGCAGAATCTGTCCCATCGTGTCTGTGTCCAGAGGGTGTCCTGCCTGCGTACTGATGTCGGCCAGCTTGTCGGCGACGGTCTGCAGGTCTGTTGTTGTGGTTGGAATATATCCGCTTGTTTTCCCTTTTTCCGTTGTCATGTTGCAAAGGTACGATTAAGCGAGAGAAAAACCAAATTTATTTGGGTTTTTCCGAGCGGGAGTACCTTCGGCCGAAGGCCAAAGGTAGTGCAAACCGCAAGAAACACCGCAAGAAATGCTAATCTCTGCCTTTTCGGCACGATTTCTGCCTAAATGTCACAAACGGGCGGTTGGGCACAAGTCTTGAATAAAAGCCCGGTGACGAACAAAACAGAAAGAAAACAATAAAAACAGGAGGACAACAATATGACATTTGACAAGTTTACAATCAAGGCACAGGAAGTGGTGCAGGAGGCGGTCAACATCGCCCAAAGCAACGGTCAGCAGACCATTGAGCCTACTCATGTGCTGAAAGGCATCTTGGCGAAGGCCAAGGACGTGGCCACCTTCATCTTCCAGAAGTTGGGGGTCAACGCCACCCAGATTGCGACGCTCGTAGACCAGGACATCCAGCACTTGCCCAAGGTGCAGGGCGGCCAGCCTTACCTGTCGAACGACACCAACGCGGTGCTCGGCAAGGCCATGGAGACCGCGCGGCAGATGGGCGACGAGTTCGTCAGCGTGGAACCGATTCTGCTGGCGTTGCTCACGGTCAATTCCACGGCCAGCCGCATTCTCCGCGATGCCGGTTGCAGCGAGAAGGAGATGCGGGCCGCCATTCAGGAGCTGCGGCAGGGACAGAAGGTGCAGAGCCAGAGCGGCGACGAGAACTTCCAGAGTCTGGACAAGTATGCCAAGAACCTCGTGGAGCAGGCGCGTGCCGGCAAGCTCGACCCCGTCATCGGGCGTGATGATGAAATCCGCCGCGTGCTGCAGATTCTCTCGCGCCGCACGAAGAACAACCCGATTCTCATCGGTGAGCCGGGTACGGGAAAGACCGCCATCGTGGAGGGTCTGGCCGAGCGTATCGTGCGCGGCGACGTGCCCGAGAACCTGAAGGACAAGCAGCTCTATTCGCTCGACATGGGCGCACTGGTGGCCGGTGCCAAGTACAAGGGCGAGTTTGAGGAGCGGCTCAAGAGCGTCATCAACGAGGTGACGAAGAGCGAGGGGCGCATCATCCTCTTCATCGACGAAATCCACACACTGGTGGGAGCCGGCGGAGGCGAGGGAGCCATGGATGCCGCCAACATCCTGAAACCGGCACTGGCGCGTGGCGAGCTGCGTGCCATCGGTGCCACGACGCTCAACGAATACCAGAAATATTTCGAGAAGGACAAGGCCCTGGAGCGGCGTTTCCAGACCGTGATGGTCGACGAACCGGACGAACTCAGTGCCATTTCCATCCTGCGCGGACTGAAGGAACGCTACGAGAACCACCACAAGGTGCGTATACAGGACGATGCCTGCATCGCCGCCGTCAAGCTCTCCGAGCGGTACATCACCGACCGCTTCCTGCCCGACAAGGCCATCGACCTGATGGACGAGGCTGCCGCCAAGCTGCGCATGGAGCGCGACTCGGTGCCCGACGAGCTGGACGAGATTACCCGTCGGCTCAAGCAGCTCGAAATCGAGCGCGAAGCCATCAAGCGCGAGAACGACCAGCCCAAGATTGACCAGCTCGACAAGGACATTGCCGACCTGCGCGACCAGGAGAAGCAGTTCCGCGCCAAGTGGGAGGGCGAGAAGACGTTGGTCAACAAAATCCAGGAGGACAAGCAGCAGATGGAGAACCTGAAGCTGGAGGCCGAGCGCGCCGAGCGCGAGGGCAACTACGAGCGCGTGGCCGAAATCCGGTACAGCAGGCTGAAGCAGCTCGACGACGACATCAAGCGCATCCAGGAGCAGCTGCGGAGCACGCAGGGCGGCGAGGCCATGGTGCGCGAGGAAGTGACGGCGGACGACATTGCCGATGTGGTGAGCCGCTGGACGGGCATTCCCGTCACGCGCATGATGCAGAGCGAACGGGAGAAACTGCTCCATCTGGAGGAGGAACTCCACAAGCGCGTCATCGGACAGGACGAGGCCATCCGCGCCGTGAGCGACGCCGTGCGCCGCAGCCGCGCCGGACTGCAGGACCCGAAGCGACCCATCGCGTCGTTCATCTTCCTGGGCACTACGGGTGTCGGAAAGACCGAGCTGGCCAAGGCGTTGGCCGACTATCTGTTCAACGACGAGACGATGATGACGCGTATCGACATGAGCGAGTACCAGGAGAAGTTCAGCGTCTCGCGGCTGATTGGTGCGCCTCCGGGCTACGTCGGCTACGACGAGGGCGGCCAGCTCACCGAGGCCGTGCGCCGCAAACCCTACTCCGTCGTGCTCTTCGACGAGATTGAGAAGGCGCACCCCGACGTGTTCAACATCCTGCTGCAAGTGCTCGACGACGGCCGGCTCACCGACAACAAGGGGCGCACGGTCAACTTCAAGAACACCATCATCATCATGACCTCCAACCTCGGCAGCCAGTTCATCCAGCAGGAGTTCGAGAAGCTCAACGAGGCCAACCGCGACGCCGTCGTGGCCCAGACCAAGACGCAGGTCATGGAGATGCTGAAGAAGACCATCCGCCCGGAGTTCCTCAACCGTATCGACGAAACCATCATGTTCCTGCCGCTGACGCGGGCCGAGATTGCCAACGTGGTGCGCCTGCAGATGGACGGCGTGTGCAGGATGTTGGAGGCGCAGGGCTTCACCCTCCGCGTGACCGATGCCGCCGTCAACTACATCGCCGACCAGGGCTACGACCCGGAGTTTGGCGCACGCCCCGTGAAGCGCGCCATCCAGCGGCTCGTGCTCAACGACCTGTCGAAGCGCATCCTGGCCGAGGAGGTCAGCCGCGAGCAACCCGTCACGGTCGATGCCAACGGGGCCGGCTTGCAGTTCCGCAACTGACCGAACCGGAAATTTCCACTCTCTGCCGAGCGCGTATTTTTTCTCTGCCGAGAGAAAAAAAATTCCCTGCCCAGAAAGTTTATATTCCCTGCCCGGAGAAAAATGTTTTTCTGGGCAGGGATTTTATTTTGCGGTCTCGGTTTTTTACCGTAACTTTGCAACTCAGAACTTCAAAAGACTGCGATGAAAAATCTTCTGACACGCACTTCGATACGCAAATACAGCGACAAAACCGTCAGCGAGGCTCTGCTCGACCGGCTGATGGGCGAGGCGGCACGCACGCAGACCATGGGAAACCTCCAGCTGTACAGTGTGGTGGTGACCCGCTCCGACGAGGTGAAGCGCCGGCTCGCGCCAGCCCATTTCAACCAGCCGATGGTGACCGAAGCCCCCGTGGTGCTCACCGTCTGCGCCGACTTCCACCGCACGTCGGTGTGGGCGCGCCAGCGCAAGGCCGAGCCGGGCTACAACAATTTCCTCTCGTTCGTCAACGCGGCCATCGACGCACTGCTCTACACCCAGACCCTCTGCAACCTGATGGACGAGGAAGGGCTGGGCTACTGCTACCTCGGCACTACCGTCTATATGCCGCAGCTTATCATCGACACGCTCCACCTGCCCGAACAGGTCGTGCCCCTGGCCACCCTCACCGTGGGCTGGCCGGCGGAAAAGCCTGCGCAGACCGACCGGCTGCCGCTGGAGGGCTTCGTCCACCGCGAGACGTACTGCGACTACACGGCGGACCGGATTGACCGCTGTTACCGGATGAAGGAGAGTCTGGAGGAGAACCGCCACTTCTGCGAAATCAACCACAAGGAGACGCTCGCCCAGATCTTCACCGACATCCGCTACACCAAGAAGGACAACGAGGCCATGTCTGCCGGACTGCTGGACGTGCTCCGCAGGCAGGGCTTTATGGAATAGGACAGAGACAATAGAAAACCATACTTAACATAAACCGACTTATGAAGGAATTTATAAAATCCGTTGCCGCCACCATGACGGGTGTCGCCCTGCTGATTGGCATTGCCGTTGCCTTGGGCTTCGTCTCCCTGATAGGGTTGGCCGCTTCGTCCTCCTCATCCGTCCCGGTCAAGGACGGTTCCGTGTTCACCCTCGTCCTCGGCAACAGCATCGAGGAGCGCGGCAGCGACGACCCGATGCAGCTGCTGACGGGCAACGAGACCACGGTCGACGGACTGAACGACATCGTGGCCTCCGTCCGCAAGGCCAAGGACAACGGGAAAATCAAGGGCATCTACATCCAGGCCGACGGCATGAGCATCGATTCGCCGGCCTCGCTCCATGCCATCCGCGAGGCGTTGCTCGACTTCAAGAAGAGCGGCAAATGGATTGTCAGCTATGCCGACAGCTACAGCCAGAGCGAATACTACCTCTGCTCCGTGGCCGACCAGATAATCCTCAATCCGCGGGGGCAGATCGGCTGGCACGGTTTGGCCGCACAACCCATGTTCCTCAAGGATATGCTCGCCAAGTTCGGGGTCTGCTACGAGCTGAGCAAGGTGGGCAAGTACAAGAGTGCCCCCGAGATGATGACGGCTGACGGCATGAGCGAGCCGAACCGCGAACAGGTGACGGCCTACTTGACCGGCATCTGGAAGGTGATGCTCAGCGACGTGGCGGCCAGCCGAAAGATTCCGGCAGACACGCTCAACGCCTACGCCGACCGCTTCATGGATCTGGCCGATGCCAGTGAACTGGTTCGGCTGCGCCTCGTCGACAAGGTCATGTATGCCGATGAGGTGAAGAACGTCATCAAGAAACGCCTCGACCTGGAGGCTTCCGACAATATTCCGCAGCTGAGCCTGGCCGACATGATTGGTGTGGAAGGCCAGAAGGATCGCGGCGAAGAGGTGGCCGTCTACTATGCCTGCGGCGACATCGTGGACGAGGCGGGCGGCGACCCGCTGTCGTCCGGAACCTGCATCGTGGGCAACGAGATGTGTAAGGATTTGGAGGCACTCGCTGACGACGACCGGGTGAAGGCCGTGGTGCTCCGCGTCAACTCTCCCGGTGGCTCGGCCTACGCTTCCGAGCAGATCTGGCACGCCGTCAGCCAACTGAAGGCCAAGAAGCCGGTGGTGGTCTCCATGGGCGGTTACGCCGCGTCGGGGGGCTATTACATCAGTTGCGCCGCCGACTATATCTATTCCGAGCCTACCACCATTACCGGCTCCATCGGCATCTTCGGAATGTTCCTGAACTACAGCGCACTGATGAAGGACAAGCTCGGCATCAAGTTCGACGAGGTGAAGACCAACCGGAACGCCGCCTTCGGCAGCCGGACGCGCTTCCTGAACGACGAGGAGCAGGCTCTTCTTGACAGTTACATCGGGAAGGGTTACAGCCTGTTCCGCCAGCGCGTGGCCGACGGACGCAAGATGTCCGTCCAGCAGGTGGAGGAGATTGCGCAGGGGCGCGTGTGGCTGGGCAACGATGCACGGGGCATCCGCCTCGTGGATGCTATCGGGTCGCTCGACGATGCCGTCAAGAAGGCAGCGCAGCTGGCCAAGATCGGCGACTACCACACCTGCGAATATCCTGCCGCAACCACTTGGTTGGACGACCTGCTGGCAACGGCTGCAAACAGCAAGGACAGCTATCTTGACGAGCAGTTGAAGGCCACCTTCGGCGAGCTGTACGAGCCGTTGCGCTACATCCGTCAGGCAGAACGGATGGGCAAGATACAGGCGCGTCTGCCCTACTTCCTGAACCTTCGGTAAACAGTACGTCGTATGGCCATGATGGACGAGAAAGACCACTTCATCCGCATCCACAGAGGACTGCTGCCGCTGAGCTGGCTCTACGGGCTTGGTGTCGGACTGCGCAACCTGGCCTTCAAGATGCAGTGGTTGAAGAGCCGTTCGTTCGACCTTCCCGTCATCTCGGTGGGAAACATCACGGTAGGCGGAACGGGCAAGACCCCTCATGTGGAATACCTCGTCCGGCTGCTGAAGGACTGCTGTAAGGTGGCGGTGCTGAGCCGGGGCTACAAGCGCAAGGGCCGGGGCTTCGTGCTGGCCGATGCCGACACGCCGGCAAAGTACATCGGCGACGAGCCTTTCCAGATGAAAAGGAAGTTTCCCGAGGTCACGGTGGCCGTGGACCGGAACCGCTGCCACGGCATTGACCGGTTGACAGCCGATGGCGGAGTGGACGTGGTCTTGCTCGACGATGCCTTCCAACACCGCTACGTGCACCCCGGCATCAACATCCTGTTGGTGGACTACAACCGGATGATTCTCGACGACCGCCTCCTGCCTGCCGGTCGCCTGCGCGAACCGGTGTCGGCCAAGGACCGCGCCGATGTGGTCATCGTGACGAAATGTCCGAAAGACATGAAGTCCATCGCGTTTCGCGTCATCGGCAAGGCCATGCAGCTCTATGCCTACCAGACCTTGTTCTTCACCGCGCTGGAATACGGTGCCTTGTATCCGCTGTTCGACGGAAAGGAAGGGCAGGGCAGCGGGCTGCCGCTGGAGCAGATCCGTCCCGACGAACACGTCCTGTTGCTGACGGGGATTGCCTCGCCCAAACAGATGGTGCAGGACCTCCAGCCCTACACCTCCCACCTGACACCGCTGACCTACGGCGACCATCACCGTTTCAGCCGCAGGGACATCCGGCAGATAAACCGCGTCTTCGGACAACTGCCGGAACCGCGCCGGATCGTCACCACCGAGAAAGACGCAGCCCGCCTCTACGGGGTCGACGGCCTGAGCGACGAAGTCAAAAAGAACCTATATGTCCTTCCCGTCCACATCCGCTTCTTGCTGGACGAGGAGGAAAAGTTTAACCAATACATCACTCACTATGTACGAAAAAATTCAAGAAACGGCATCCTGGATCAGGGAAAGGATGACCACCAGCCCCACGACAGCCATCATTCTGGGAACGGGCCTCGGGCAATTAGCTTCCGAAATAACTGACAAATACGAGTTCTCCTACACCGACATTCCCAACTTTCCCGTCTCCACCGTGGAGGGACACTCCGGCAAGCTCATCTTCGGCAAGCTGGGCAGCAAGGACATCATGGCCATGCAGGGACGCTTCCATTTCTACGAAGGCTATTCGATGAAAGAGGTCACGTTCCCCGTGCGCGTCATGTACGAACTGGGCATCACGACCCTTTTCGTGTCGAATGCAGCAGGCGGCATGAACCCCAAGTTCAGCATAGGCGATCTGATGATCATCACCGACCACATCAACCTGTTTCCGGAGCATCCGCTGCGCGGAAAGAACTTCCCCACCGGGCCGCGCTTCCCGGATATGCACGAGCCTTACGACCTGCAACTGGTGGCCGAGGCGGACAAAATCGCGGCGGAGAAGGGCATCAAGGTGC
Source organism: Oscillibacter sp. MSJ-31 (assembly GCA_963651005.1). GTDB lineage: Bacteria > Bacteroidota > Bacteroidia > Bacteroidales > Bacteroidaceae > Prevotella. The sequence goes on along the minus strand of CAVJNH010000018.1, from coordinate 5,380 downwards.
AGCATGGCGTGTACGTCGGTGTGCAGGGCCCGACCTTCGAGACCCCGGCTGAATACCGGATGTTTGCCGGAATGGGCGGAGATGCCATCGGCATGAGCACCGTTCCCGAAGTCATCGTAGCCCACCATTGCGGCATCAAGACCTTCGGGGTGAGTGTCATCACCGACCTCGGCGGCTTCGACGACCCCGTGGAGGTGAGCCATGAAGAGGTGCAGGAGGCCGCCAACCGCTCGCAGCCGCTGATGACCGAGATTATGCGTGAGATGATTAACAGGGCATAGAAAAACATGGAAATAGCGAAACTGGGCGAGTTCGGACTGATAGACCGGCTCACCAAAGACATCAAGCCGCAGAACGGGGCAACGAAGTATGGCGTGGGCGACGACTGCGCCGTACTCCGCTACCCGGACAGCGAAGTGCTCGTCACCACCGATATGCTGATGGAAGGCGTACACTTCGACCTGACCTATATCGATATGGAGCACCTCGGCTACAAAGCCGCCATGGTCAACATCAGCGACATCTTCGCCATGAACGGCACGCCGCGCCAGCTCGTGGTCAGTCTGGCCGTGGGCAAGCGCACCACCGTGGAAGATCTGGACTGGTTCTACAGCGGACTGCGGCTGGCCTGCGACAAGTGGCACGTGGACATCGTGGGCGGCGATACCACCTCGTCGTTCACCGGTCTGGCCATCTCCATCACGTGCATCGGTGAAGCCCGGGCGGAAGACATCGTCTACCGCAACGGAGCCAAGGAGACGGATCTGATCTGCGTCAGCGGCGACCTGGGCGCGGCCTATATGGGGCTGCAACTGCTAGAGCGCGAAAAGGCGGTGTACTACGCGCAGGTGGATGAGGCCAAGCGCAAGGGCGACAAAAAGGCGCTGGAGGGTCTGGCACAGTTCCAGCCCGACTTTGCCGGCAAGGAGTATCTGCTGCAGCGCCAGTTGCGCACCGAGGCCCGCGGCGACATCATCGAAAAGCTGCGGGAAGCCGGCATCCGTCCCACTGCCATGATAGACATCAGCGACGGCCTGTCCAGCGAACTGATGCACATCTGCCGGCAGAGCCACGTAGGGTGTCGCGTCTTCGAGAAACAGTTGCCCATCGACTATCAGACGGCCTTGATGGCCGAAGAGCTCAATATGAACGTGACCACCTGTGCACTGAACGGCGGTGAGGACTATGAACTGCTGTTCACCGTCCCCATCGGCGACCACGGGAAAATCGAGACGCTCGACGATGTCCGCCTCATCGGACACATCACGAAAGAAGCCCTCGGACAGGTGCTCGTCGCCCGTGACGGACAGGAGTTTGAGCTGAAGGCGCAAGGCTGGAATCCGCTGAAAGGTTAGTACTTTTCATCAGTGTAACTATCCGGCAAAAAATGTTTTTCCAGAATCTAAGGACTCAGAATAAGGCTTTCTGACGACGTACGTCCATAGCATCCAATGACGTACGTCTATACTGCCTCATGACGTACGTCCATACCACCTCATCACGTACGTCCATAGCACCCCATGACGTACGTCGTCAGAAATTCGTCTCTCATGTCCCTGTAAAGTGAGCTAAGAAGCGCATCATCACGTACGTCCTTGGAACATTTTCAAGGAGACAGATGCCCTCGGGACAGGTGTCCCTCGCGCGCGCGTATATATAATAAGGTATAATCTTAGAATGAACCAAGGGGAAGGGTATACCTCGTTGCCACATGAGGTATACTCTCGTTGTCACATGAGGTATACCCTCATCGGCACTTGAGGTAGTACCTCGTTGGCGCATGAGGTCAGTCTGACTGCAGTTTGAGGCCGTTGGTGATGTGAGAGGTGGTCAGCACCTGACAGGTAATGGTTAGAATGAAACCAAACGGAACCACGCCCAATGACCAAAGAAAAAAAGTTGTGTGTGTGTTATTGGCGCAGCCTGATTTGCTCACTTTCGGGAAAGAGCATCGAACGTGATTTCTTGTTCATTTTGAATGAGACAGTATCCCCATTGCCACTTGGACGCGACAACAGCAAGTCTACCGTTATATATCCAGCCTCAAGAAGGTTGTCGAATTGTGAAACAACGGGGTTCTTCGTGTGTTCTACGAGTATCGGGCGGAATGATTCCTGATTGCCGTCTACGCGCGTCTCAACTTCAATCCAAAATGTTTCGTGATGCTTCTCCAGCAATCGCCAGTGAAGAATCGGCAACTGCCATAAGGCCACATCTGCCGCCTTCAAGTATTTTACAATATTGCCTTTGTCTGACTTGGGCTTCTTTTCTTCGATTGCAAGGATTTCGTCCATCGGATATAAAGTCATCCCCAGATTCTGTGAATTTGGAGCGGTGCAGCTCAAGGTGTTTTGATATGTCTTGACCATTTGTCCCTCCTTGTTGGGGCGCATATAGCCATATTTGGCAACAATCTCTTTGGCGGATTTCATGTGACTGTTCTTCCAGTCGGGAACTTGTGTAAACAAGGTTGCTCTTACCCCGGGCCGCTTCTCACGATAGCTTTTGAGTTCAATACCTTTATAGTCCGGTTGCTTCGAGCTGTTCATCTCAATGCCCAGGATGGTTTCTATGGCACGTCCGACTCCGGTGTCTGCGAGTATTTCGGCCGGATGCCATTCTTTCGCAACGTCGCGCAACAAATCTGCCAGCTCATTTGCTACACTCATTGCTTCGGTATTCACGTCCTTTATCAAGTCTTGGAGAGGCGTGATTATTACCGAGGTGCATACCTCTTCTATATTGACTTTCGTGAGATTTACCACGTATAATTTCTCTTTGTGGTAAAGCATCAGCAAAATGTCATTGGGAACACAATGTTTCTTCAGACCGTTTGTCCAAAGACGAGGGTCTCCCTTCTTTGTCTCAGGGCGATACAAAGATGTTGACGTGGGATACATGGATGTCTCGTCCTATATGGTTGTCGTCTGGACGACCTTGTTCTCTTGGCCTTGTGACTGCAAGGCATAGTCATGCATACCCACTGTCTTGAAATACTGGCGCATAGGGTCTGTGGCATCAAGGATGCTTTTCCTGTAGCCTGTTTCGGTTATCTGGACAAGTGTGTACTCAATGTTCTTCTGGGTGAGGAATTTAAGATTGTTTTCCTCAAACTTGTTGAAAGACCTCATGTGTATCATAGGCTCCCTATCTGATATGTTTAAGTATGGTGTTGGCGATAGCCCTTGCCATGAGGGGCGGAACGGCATTGCCGACCAAAGTGTATTGCGGGATTTCCTTTTGGCGGTTGTTTCCGCCGGTCTGTCTTTTCCCTTGGAACACAAACGAATCGTCGAAACTCTGCAAACGAGCCATTTCGCGTACTGTCATTGGACGGTATGCTGCATAATGGATGAAGTCGTCAGGCATCGTGCAGACCGTCGGGCTTTGTCCCAAGGGGTCAAGAACAGTGTAGTTGCGCTTGTTGGATTCCAAGCCCTTTTCTTTCAGTTCGGCCTTGGCCTCGTCGTAGTCTCCGTGTTTGGCAATGATACGAAGTCGCTCGCGGACGGTCTCATTCTGCAAGCTGGTCTGATGGTTGAAAAGTTCCATCCTCTTATGCGCAGAAGGCTTTTTCAATTCTTCCATATTTGCCACATAGAATGGTTTCTCGTCAAAAGTGAAGCGATGGCCCAATCTTCCCATTTTAGACCATTCCGTGTAAAGCATTCCACGTTCGTCGGGTTCCCCTTGGAGGGCGCGATGCTTCTTCTCACATTCGTACTCGGTTATTGTTTTGGGCTTTTTGTACTCCGTTGCCGTCTCGCCGTTGCCCAGTGTGTCCATGTCCCAAATCGCTTCATACACCTTTACGCGCTCACTTTCCGCCACGGTTGCCGGAATTTCGGTGATAAGGTCTTGGTCGTTGCGACAACCAATGAACAATACACGCTCTCGGTTTTGAGGCACACCATAATTTGCAGACATTACAACAATTGGCTTCTCAATGTTGTAAAGTCGAACCTTCTTCATCAGCGCGTCAAACTCTTCGACCGTTTTCCCATTGTCCGAGAGCGTTCCGCGTATGAAGCCGATACATTCATCGAAGGTAGACACATAGAGTTCAAGCGATTTCTTCATCACCTCCGCACCTTCTTTGCAATTTCCCAGGGCTGCGACATCGTCGATGGCTTTCTCCATCGTGTTGAAGATGTCTTCGGTGGACACTGCTTCAACCACCGCGTTGTATTGGTCGACAAAACGGTCGTTGTCTATGTGCGCAGCCGTTTTCAGTTGGATAACTCTCTTGCGTATTTCTTTGCGTAATTGTTTTTCCTTCAATAAAATAATCCCATGTCTGATGGTGTTCACGGCATCATTGCTCTTGCTGATGTTGTAGGCAAGGTACTTGGTCGTAAGTTCACGGAGTTGGTTGTCAAGGTTGTCAAAGAAAGCCTGTTCAATCGCATTTGCATCGTCCTCACAGGTCTCCAACTGCAACTTCAGGGTCAATACCGCATACAAAGTCGGGGCAATACGCTGTCGCAGCTTAGTCCCCAGATAGTCCAGAAGTTGCTGCAAAGCCATCGGGTCCACTATGGAGCGAATCTCCCTCAAGATACGTTCTTTTATGCGCCCTTCATCTTTTGTAAGAATCCCCTTGACGTTCTCCATTACAAAATATTTGGGACGCAAAGCCTTGATTACTTTGAGATAGTGGAAAAAAAGGTCGTCGCGTTTGTCAAGTTTTCTCCTCCGTCCGGCAAGGCTGAATGACTGGCAGCTCGGGCCACCGGTCACCACTTCGATTTCCTGCCCTTTGAGTCTGTCCAACAGGTTAGGAAGAAACGAATCCTCCATAATGTCTTGACAAAGAAATTCCGTGTCCAGCCCCAGAACATTGTTGTAACGGGCACGGTGGGTCAGTTCACAATTCTCGTTGATGTCACTGGCCAAACGGAAATCGAAACATTTGCTGTCGGTATAAGCCTGCATAAAACCCTCACTGATTCCACCGGCACCGGCAAACAAATCCACGAAAGTTACTTTTCTGTGCGATTCTATAAATTCTTTTTTCTCCACGATAGGCATTTTTTTGTGGTCTGTTCGTAGGCAAGACAGTGCAAGCACAATCTCGCGCACAAAGGTAATCAATTATTTGGAGATTTGAACTGTTTTGGGATAATACTTTTAGAATCTTTATCCAAATCCGAGGTGCAGCCTGCCTTCGACGCGCAGCGTCAGAGGTACGATTAAGTGAGGGAAAAACCAAATTTTGCCGTGACTATTTGTTTTCACTGCCGATTGGAGAGAAAAACGGTCAAACGGTCAAACGGTCAAACTCAAAATGAAAAATCGCAATATAGAAATACACATTATGAAAACTACTACTGATGCGATAAAATCGCGTTACGTTATACATTATCAAATAGAGAGAGTT
>CAVJNH010000017.1:0-33873 GCA_963651005.1 Oscillibacter sp. MSJ-31 | reverse complement strand
ACACTGGCATACTCCACTCCTTCTCCCTGCTCATTCGTAATATTTCCCGTAACCGTGCATTGAGCATGGATGCTGAGAGAACACGAAAGGACAAGAGGAAGCAAAAACCCACGAAATCCGAACCGACAAGGGCAATCACGCTCTAAAGAACCTATTTTCATCATGTGAAATCGTTTTGTGAATCCAACAAACAACCGCAAAGTTACGCAATCTAATCAAGTAAACCAAATAATCCGACCGTTTTCGGCGTAATCCTTCAATTTGGAGCAAATATAAAGGTCGGTTTTGCCTTGACTGGTTCCCGTGGGTATCAGTCAAACGATAATTGGGTACCAGTCGGAGGGATTGGAAAAGATTTTGTAAACATTCTTACCCGACCGACAGATGCCCTTCCAGCCCCCCATCCATTCCCCCAGGAAAAAACATCAATTTACCCAGGAAAAAACATCGATTCTCCCAGGAAAAATGATCGATTTTCCCGGGGGAATCGATTAAATTACCCTAGAGACCCCAAAATGAGCACTGGAACGCATGGAATCCAACGTATTACCAAAGCATAAAAAGTAAGCATTTTTCGGTATACATCAGAAAGATGATGGGATTATCACCCTCGGCAGCAATACAGGTTGACCGAACCTGCGCCCTTCAACTAAATTGCAGAAGAACCGTTTATTTCATCAAGTACGCAATCAACTGTTTCATACTATTCTCGATGCTCTCTACAGTCGGTATCTCTTTGTAGGCAAGGTCAGGAAGTTCTTTGTGCGAGAATCCATTTTTCAAGGTCATAGATGTAACTATCCGTTTTTTCGATAGCACAATCTATCGTATTTACTAAATTATTCCCCGAACAACGTATTATTGAGCCATTATTAAATTGAACCTCATAATACGATGTTTCACACTTTATACTGATACTTCCCTTAAAAATAAGACCTGAAACATCAAAATGAATTGAACTTTCCTTGATGGAGATATTGGATATACCCCATGAAGAAACCAGTATCTCGTCTTTCTGCAGGACGAGCAATGCTTTTTTGACTTTTTCGTTCATAGCAAAATTATATTTAGTAATTCGCATCTGCAAAATTACTAAATATAACAATTAAAGCAAAAAGTTTTGTCTGAAAAAACATATTTAACTATGAAAATTGTCGTTTATAGCAATAAATTTATTATTTTTGTGTTCAATTTTGGAAAAATCATGGAATTGAGACTTAAAGAAATACTTGCGTCAAGAGGGGTTACTCTTAAAGAATTTGCTCAGACCTCAGGGATTAGTCAATCTAACCTGAGCAACTACTTGAATGGGAACATTTCTCCAACATTAGACACATTGAAGAGAATTGCCAATCATCTCGGAGTAGAAGTAGTAGAACTATTCAAAAAGAAGGACGACATTGGATTTTACGTTAAACATGACGGAATCCTATATCCTATAAGCAAAGAAGATATTTTAAGTGTAATCAAAAACAAGAAGGTACAATGAATATAGATACGTTATCTGAGCTTCTAAATGGAACAGGCATTACTGTTCGGGATTTTATCGAGAACAATAAGGCCAGTGAGAACTATGTTCGAACGACGTTTGTGCAAGAAGATGATTTTGCATGGGACACAGTAGTGCCTTATGTTGACCGTCGTGCGGGTATGGATATTAAGACGGAAGAAAAGCTGGCAGAATACCTAATATCCATAAAGCCATATTTTCAGAAGAAAGCGATGAAGAGATGGAAGGTCCAAGAGTTGAAGCGTGGTTTAATTGGAGGCTCTGTCACTTCTTTGTTCTTCAAAGTGTTGCTTTCCTTTAAGGAGGAATTTGAAAGATTTCCTGCCAATACAAATCCAGCAAGAAGAATCCAAGACATTAAAGATGCTGGATATACCATAGCTTCAGTGCCAAGGTCCAATGGTTTACTGGGATACAATCGTATACTTCTGCCAATACCCCTTCATACCCAAATGGGATATGAGACATTCACTCCACAATTTAAAGCAAGGGTAATACGCTTATTAAAGGAAAGAAACGCTTTTGAAGCAAGAGTGACAGCTAAAAAAGCATTAATTCCAGACCATAAATTCTCGGAAGTCAGATGGGATGATGAAACGAAAGCTGAAAATTCGATGGACATGTCCGATGATGAAATTATTGAGAAGTTCCAGCTTTTAGACAACCAGCGAAATCAACAAAAGAGGGAAATCTGTAGAAGATGCTTTCAAGAAGGAGTTAGGGGAACTATATATGGCATCAATTTTTTCTATGAAGGAGATGTATCTTGGGATCATACTGTACCAACTGTGGGCAAGGCAGCCGAAAAAGGCTGCATAGGTTGCCCGTGGTATGACATTGAAAAATGGCGTAATGAACTAAACGATAGACTTAAGTAAAGGATTTTACACAAAATGATACATTCTTTTGGGAGTGTTTGCTCTGGTATTGAAGCCGCAAGCTATACTCTGCGCCCTTTAGGCGTGGAGGCTTTGTGGCTTTCCGAAATAGCAGATTATCCATCACGTTTTCTGAATGCTCAATATCCAAACCATCCAAATTTGGGTGACATGAATGCTATCCCCGACATGATAAACAATGGCGAAATAGAAGCTCCCGACTTGTTGGTTGGCGGCACTCCTTGCCAAGCATTCTCGCTTGCCGGATGGCGAAATGGTGTTAATGATGAACGTGGACAGTTGACTTTGACATATATAGATATTCTTGACGCCATCGATAACAAACGAAAAGAGCGCAATGAGGAAAGGGCTGTTTTCTTTTGGGAAAATGTAGAAGGAGCACTGACAGACAAGACAAATGCCTTTGGATGTTTCTTGGCAGGATTGGCCGGCCTTAACGAACCGATTCAAGTTGGAAAATTCAAATCGGCAGGTATTCTTATGGGACCGAAGAGGAATATTGCTTGGAGGGTTTTGGATGCCAAGTATTTTGGAGTTCCTCAGCAAAGAAAAAGGGTGTATGTCCTTGGAGGAGGAACGAACTTTCATCCAGAGCATATTCTTTTTGAAATGGGAAACAAATTCCAAGATCCATACAAACTTAATGATGTGTCTCAACAGCCCATATTAAGATTGTTTGCAGACGAAGAGCCTGAAGTTAATCAAGATGTTATCAAACCACTACGGAGAGAAATTAATGGTCAAGACATTGAGATCTTTAGGTGCTATTCCGACTGCTTATATGCTGCTTATGGAACAAAATGGAATGGCAATGCTGCCGCCTTCAACGGTTCTTTGTTTGTTTCGCAAAATGGACGATTAAGAAGATTAACACCGATAGAGTGCGAAAGGCTAATGGGCTTCCCTGACAATTATACAGCAATAGCTAATCCTCGTCTGACCAATAGATACCAAGCGACAGGAAACTCTTGGGCGGTACCTGTTATCAAATGGATTATGAGCCGATTGCTTGAAACAACAAATAATGGCAATAGTCATCATATAGTTCTTCCACAAACCGCTATACACAAAGATGCATATACTTTGTATCAATTCGATGATTTTACCCCTGTTGGTGACCAATATCTGAATACATCAAATTGTTGCAATGACTTCGTTCTTTCAAATATGCTTGACATTATTGACACAGAACCAAACGAGAAGCTATATATATCAAAAGCAGGATGCGCTGGCATTTTGCGAAGAAAGCGAGAGCATAATGCTGGCATGAATGCAAGACTTGAGATTGTTTTAGAAAATTGTTCTAACTGATGCATACAAATTTGTCCTGCGACTTATTTTGTTTATACAAGTACACTTTCAATGACGATGTCCCGAATAAACTGGCAACTATACTCGAACTATAACAATACCTCAAAGATGTCATGCCCCAAAACAAGACAGAAGAGCAACAACTGCGCATGGTGGGCAAATTGCTTGTTGAGATGGATGAAAATAAATTCATAACAACCAAAGGACGAAAGTGGATAATAAGGTCGTAATAAGACCTAATTTGTGAATTACGACCTTTTTACGACCCAATATGCCCTCTTCAGGTTGAAATAGGTCGTAATTTTAACCGATTTACGTCGAAAATCAAACAAATCCGTCGAAATTACAACGATTTCCGCTATAATCCGACCGTTTCCGTCGTAATCCGACCGAAAATCCGACCGTTTTCGTCGTAATCCGACCGAAAAAACCGACAATAGCCGGAAAAAGCTCCGCCATGATGGAAGCGGAGCTTTTTCCGAGTGGTCAGTGCGTACTATTCTACCGTATGCTTCAGCGTCTCTTTCCAACGGGCATAGGCCGCAAGGTATTCCGGGCGGTGTGCCTCGTCCGGCTCGATGACCTGCAACTTGTCGAGCGTGGCAAATGCCTCGTCGTGGTCCTTGTAGATGCCGACACCGATACCGGCACCCTTGGCGGCTCCGACCGATCCATCGGTGTCATACAGTTCTATCGTGCCGCCACTCACGCCGGCCAGCGTGTCGCGGAACAAAGGACTCAGGAACATATTGGCCTTGCCGGCGTGAATCTTGCGGATGTCCATGCCCATCTGCTGCATGATTTCCATGCCATAGCAGAAGGAGAACACGATACCTTCCTGTGCCGCACGCACCAAGTGTGCCCGGTTGTGCCGGTTGAAGTTCAGTCCGTGGATGGAGCACCCGGTTTCCTTGTTCTCCAACACCCGTTCGGCCCCGTTGCCAAAAGGTATCACCGTCACGCCCTCGCTGCCGATGGGCACCGACGCTGCCAGACCGTTCATCTCGGCATATCCCATGTCCGGTGTGATGTTGCGGTGAACCCAGGCGTTCAGGATGCCCGTGCCGTTGATGCACAACAACACGCCCAGGCGGGTCTGTCCGGCATCGTGGTTGACATGGGCAAAGGTGTTCACGCGGCTCTTCCTGTCGTAGTTGACACTGCCAAGCACGCCGTAGACCACGCCCGATGTTCCTGCCGTAGAAGCAATCTCGCCGGGGTTGAATACGTTCAGCGACAAGGCATTGTTGGGCTGGTCGCCGGCGCGGTAGGTGATGGGGGTGCCTGCTTTCAGTCCCGTCTCTGCCGCAGCCTCGGCAGACACCTCGCACTGGATGCCGAAGGTGGGCACGATGTCGCTGATGACCGACACGTCGAAGCCATAGTACTCCAACAGGAAATCGGCGATGCAGTCGTTCTTGAAGTCCCAGAACATCCCCTCGCTCAGTCCGCTGACGGTGGTGTTGGGAGTGCCCGACAGGCGCATGGCGATATAATCGCCGGGCAACATCACCTTATATATCTTGCTGTACAGTTCCGGTTCGTTCTCCTTCACCCATGCCAGTTTGGCAGCGGTGAAGTTGCCGGGCGAGTTCAGCAGATGGCCGAGACACTGTTCTGCGCCCAGGTCGCGGAACGCCTTCTCGCCATAGGGGACGGCCCGCGAGTCGCACCATATAATAGAGGGGCGCAGGGGCTGGAGGTTGCGGTCCACACAGACCAGACCGTGCATCTGGTAGGAGATGCCGATGGCCTTGATGTCCTCGCCCTTCACCTGGGCCTCGGCCATGATTTTCTTCAGACTCAACTTGGCATTGTCCCACCACATCTGCGGATTCTGCTCCGCCCATCCGGCCTTGACGGCCATGATGGGAGCCTCTTTCTCGGGATAAAAAGCCGTTGCCGCACACTTTCCCGTGTCGGCATTTACCAACGACGCCTTGACAGAAGAACTGCCCACGTCGAAACCTAAAAGGTATCTACTTGACATAATACAATAGTTAATAATATTTGTTTATAATCGGTTTCTGTCTACAAAGGTCTTTATTTTTTTTCAGAAAACCATCTTTTTCCCCAACTTTTTCTCATTCCATACCGCAACAGACATCAAAAAGCGGCAGGAAATTTGGGAAAACGGGAAAGAAAACGTAAATTTGCAGTATCTATCACCAGATTGAAGCCAAGTGATGTTACGGATTGAAGCCCCCCTTTTCCCCGTGGCCGTAGCCCTGATGGCCGGCATCGTTGCCGGTGAATGGATGGAAGACGAGACCGTGGTGTTCGCCGTCCTGACGGCTGTACTCGCCGCGAGTCTGTTCCTCCGTCATCATCCCCGGTGGCAGACTGCCGCCATTCTGGTGTGCACCCTGCTGTTCGGCAGTCTGCTGCGTATGCACCATGACAACACGACATACGTCTGCTGGCCCGAAGAACCGGCGGTCTGGGAAGCCGTCGTGACGGACGAGCCGATAGAGAAAGCCCGCACCATGACCGTCGACGTACTGTTGGCCACCTCCCGGCAGAAGGTGCGTTGCCACATCGTCAAGAACAAGGACAGCCGGAAGATTGCGGTGGGCGACGGACTGCTGTTGACTGTCCAAATCCGCGACATCCGGAACTATCCCCCGAAGCCCGGCACCACCCACACCTTCGACTACCGGCGTTTCATGGCCAGCAGAGGTTTCGTCGGCGAGGCTTATGCCCGCACCAACGACTGGAACTGGAAGTCCGTCAGCCTCAGCCACCTCTCACGTATCGACCGGATGCGGCTGCGCTTCATGGTCTATCGCCATGCCCTGCTCAGCCACATCCGGCAATGGCACATGGACCAGGCCACAGAGGGCGTGGTGAAAGCCATGACCCTCGGCGACCGTTCCGTCCTGACCCCGGAAGTCCGGGCCACCTACACCCAGACAGGAGTGTCCCACATCCTTGCACTCAGCGGTATGCACCTGGCCATCATCTACTTCATCATCCATCTGCTGATGAACTGGCGACGGGTCGAGATGCTGTCGCAGGCCGTCATTGTAACCACGCTATGGGCTTATGCCCTGTTGGTGGGGCTGTCGCCCAGCGTGACCCGTTCCGCCTTCATGATTTCCGTCTATGCCCTGCTCGCCGTGGGCTACCGCGACTCCGCCCCCATCAACACCCTGTCCTTCACCGCCATCGTCATGTTACTGGTGCAGCCGCTGTCAATCTACGATGTCAGTTTCCAACTGTCCTACGCCGCCGTGTTCTCTATCCTGCTCGGCAATGCCCTGCTACGGAACGTCCACATCGCCCCGGGGCTGCTGTCCAACCGGGCGGTGAAATGGTTCTGGGGCATCACCATCATCTCGCTGGAAGCACAGATCGGCACCGCACCCCTCGCGGCCTACCATTTCGGCGTGTTCAACCCCTGCGCCCTGCTGGCCAACTACTTCGTCATTCCCATGGCCACCCTGACCATCTACCTCACGCTCCTTGCCCTGGCCACAGGATGGTGGGCCGGACTGTCGACCGTCTGTGTCGCCGTGCTCTCCTTCGTGGTCAAAGCCATGAACGGCCTGCTCCAACAGGTCAGTGCCCTACCCTACAGCCACGTAGAATTTGAACCATTGGGCGCACTCCAGACCCTCTCCGTCTATCTTCTCATCGGATTCTTCCTTTTTTTACCTATAAAATTTCTTAAATTGCCTTGTGTTATCAAATAATTGTGTACTTTTGTACAACGTAATCAAAAACAACAATTCAACTAAAAACAACAAATTCATTATGACAAGCAACAACATCCCCCAGGTCAAGCTCGGCATCGTGGCCGTCAGCCGTGACTGTTTTCCCATCGCGCTGTCGACCCAGCGCCGTGAGAACATCGTGAAAGCCTACAAAGGCAATGTATTCAACTGCCAGACCACGGTAGAGAACGAACAAGATATGCTCAAAGCCCTTGAGGAAGTCAAGACCGCCGGCTGCAATGCCTTGGTCGTATTCCTCGGCAACTTCGGACCGGAAACTCCAGAGACACTGATTGCCAAGCACTTTGACGGCCCCTGTATGTTCGTGGCAGCAGCAGAGGGCGACGGCGACATGATCAATGGCCGTGGCGATGCCTACTGCGGTATGCTCAACTGCTCCTACAACCTCGGAATGCGCCACCTGAAGGGCTACATCCCCGAGTACCCGGTAGGCACGGCAGAGGAAGTGGCTCAGATGATGGCCGACTTCGTACCCGTGGCACGCACCATCATCGGTCTGAAGGGTTTGAAGATCATCACCTTCGGTCCGCGTCCCCAGGACTTCTTCGCCTGCAACGCTCCCATCAAGGGTCTTTATGAACTCGGTGTGGAGATTGAGGAGAACTCCGAACTCGACCTGCTCGTGGCCTACAAGGAGCACGAGAACGACCCGCGCATTGACGGTGTCTGCGAGGACATGGCCAAGGAGATGGGCGAGGGCCGCTACTATGCCGACCTGAGCCGCCGCATGGCACAGTTTGAACTGACCCTGCTCGACTGGGCTGAGAGCCACAAGGGTTCCCGTCAGTATGTGGCCTTTGCCGACAAGTGCTGGCCGGCCTTCCCCAGTCAATTCGGTTTCGAGCCTTGCTATGTCAACAGCCGTCTGGCCAGCCGCGGCATCCCCGTGGCCTGCGAGGTGGACATCTACGGTGCACTCTCCGAGTACATCGGAATGTGCGCTTCCGACGACACCGTGACCCTGCTCGACATCAACAACTCCGTGCCCAAGTACATCTACGACGAGGACATCGTGAAGAAATACGACTACAAGTTGACAGACACGTTCATGGGCTTCCACTGCGGCAACACGCCCCAGTGCAAGATGTGTGCAAACCGCGCCATCAAGTACCAGCTCATCCAGAACCGTCTGCTGGAGAACGGCGGCACGCCCGACTTCACGCGCGGCACCCTGGAAGGCGACATCGCAGCCAGCCCCATCACCTTCTACCGTCTGCAGTGCGACTCCGAGGGCAACCTCCGCAGCTACATTGCCGAGGGTGAAGTGCTCGACGTGCCCACACGCTCGTTCGGCGGTATCGGTATCTTCGGCATCCGCGAGATGGGACGTTTCTATCGTCACGTCCTCATCCAGAAGGGTTACCCCCACCACGGAGCCGTGGCCTTCGACCATGTCGGCAAGACCCTCTTCGAGGTATTCAAGTATCTCGGCGTGAAGGACATCGCCTACAACCAGCCCAAGTCTCTGCCCTATCCCACAGAGAACCCCTGGGCATAACGTAGCTTTTTCATTTTCATAGTAAACGCGGACAGCTGTCTTCCCCTGCGGAAAGGCAGCTGTCCTTCTTTTGTCACAGTTGGAAACGCCCGAGGCAGTAGTCTTCCATCGGCACGTCCACATAGCCGCCCTTGCTCCGCACAAATTTCATCAACTGGGAAAATGTACGGCTCTGACTGAGCAGTTTTGAATTGCCAACCAGAACGAGATTCAGCCGTGCCCGTGTCATGGCCACATTGAGTTTACGGTCGATAATCATTCCGTCCTCTTCAAAGACATTGTTGGTAAGGAAATGGAGCTGATACGGCTGATGGACGGTGAAGCCATAGACGATGCAGTCGCGCTGGCTCCCCTGATAGCGTTCCACGGTGTCGATGGTTATCTCGTGCAACACGGGAATGCCATACCGGTCAATGGCACGGCGCACGGTCGCAATCTGATTCCGGTAAGGCACGATGACCCCTACGGTGGTGTCGGGAGAGAACGTCTGCTCCGACAACCGATAGACCTGCACGACGGTGGCAGCAATCATCTCCGCCTCCACGTCATTGGTCTTGACCGACGGCGACAGTTGCGGACGTGGGGCGGCAACGAAAGCCACGCGGTGGGTGGCCAGCATCCGGGCAATGCCGTTCCGGCTGTCCATTTCCCTGTGGGGCAACAACTGATGACCGAGCGGCACCACGTCGAGTTTTCCGCCATAGAAAGCCTTGTTGGGAAACTCGGCAATGTCGCGGTGCATACGCCCTTGCCGGGTCAACATATAGACGAAGCGCGGGTCATAGCCATCGGGGGTCTTGAAGTGAGCCAGCAGGCGTTCAAACAGCGAGTTCCGGCAGTCGGTGAGACGGATGCCGTTCAGCAGGGAATCGCTGACCACCGATTCCTCCGGTGGCTGTTGCACGACGGCAGGCAGTTGTTTATGGTCGCCGATCAAGACCCAGCGCGCAATGGCCTCCCGCTCTCCACAGCGCGCACTGAGCAGCCCTATCAGGTGAGGTTCGAGAATCTGCGAAGCCTCATCGACGATGGCCAGCGAAAACTGCTTGAGGGCAAAGATGGAGCTGTTGGCATTCAACGCCGCTGTCGTTCCACAGAACACCCTCGTGGATGCAACCAGCCGTTTGACGGCATTGCCTGCGCCCTGCTTCTCCTCCACCCTGTTGCAGAGCAGATGGTCGCGATACGCTTTTGCGCAGGACAGTTCAGAACCGATACGGATGAAGTCGAACGAAGCATCCTCACGCCGCAGCTCCACCAGCTTGCTGCAAATCTCGTCCACCGCCCTGTTGGTGTACGACAGCAGCAGCACGTTGGCCTCCGGCTCCAACAGTTCCTCCCGCAACAGATTGACCAATCCGAAAGAAGTCTTTCCCGTTCCCGGCGGTCCGATAATCAGAAAGAGGTCGCGCGACTGCTTGGCTCTCAGCACCAGCGTGTTGAAGCCACCATAGCTGCCCCTCAGCACTTGGGAGGCATCCACCTCCGGTGGGCGTTGCAGCAGCAAGAGGTCGCGACGGCGACGGGAAGCCGACAGGAAGCTGTGCATGCCGACGTACAGCGCACGGGACGACGACTCGAACATATCGTGTTCGATGGCCCACAACCCGTCCCTGTACCGCTCAAAGACCCTTTCACTTTGAGCAAAACGCAGTTGGAGGACGACACCGTCTTCGGCGATGTCTTCGATACTGGCACGGATGACCATCTGCCGACAGGCATCCGGAATCTGCCCTTCTTGGTAAGGGTAAAGGATGACGATGTCGCCAGGGCGGAAGTTGGTGGTGTCTGCGGCCACGGTCTCTTCAAAGCGGAACACCACCCTGCAGATGCCCTTATGGTTCCGATCCAAACGTTCCAACCGAAGCCCGTCGTAGATGTTGCCCGCCGCCTTCTTGTCGTCGAGCGTGGCATGCCAGATGGTGGCGAAGCCCGAGTCCTCCTTCTCGCGGTTGCCCACCTTGGCCAGCAGCGTCTCATTCTCGATGAAGCGCATGAAGCGGAGATAATAGGCCCGTTCCAACGGCGTGGCCCGTCTGATGGGGTCAAGCAAGGCAGCCAGTTCCCTGCGGGTGTAGTTTTCCCAGAGCCGTCCCGTCGCCTTCTT
Organism: Oscillibacter sp. MSJ-31; assembly: GCA_963651005.1. GTDB lineage: Bacteria > Bacteroidota > Bacteroidia > Bacteroidales > Bacteroidaceae > Prevotella. The sequence continues at coordinate 22,811 of CAVJNH010000017.1, read as the reverse complement.
GCTGTTCAGGTTGTCGGGAGTGAGCCGCGTAAGGATGTCCAGCCCCTCCTTGGCATACCGGATTTCCGACCACGCGATGCTGTTACGTATCTTGATGGCGCGCTGCAGCAGGTCGGGGCTTTGAGGCACCAGCAGCAACCCTTTCCCGTATTTCGAATACAGGAGCATCAGATGACGCAGTTGCCCGGCATACCTGTTGAACTGATACTGGAAGAGGGCGCGGTAGAGGATAATCTGTACGGCATGGCTCTCGCGGACACGCGGCACATCGGGATCATAGCCGGGCGTGTTGTAGCTCACGAATGCCCCCTGTCCCGACTTCTGTTCGACGATGGTCGAAGCACCGTCCTTCTCGTAGAGCATATCCAGACGCCCCTGTATGCCCAACACATCACTGAAGAACGAGGGTTCGAGCATCACCTCACTGTCCTCGTAGTCGCCGAGGGTCTGCGGCAGGTCGCGGCCTATCAGTTGTTCGATATTCCTTTTCTGCACCGTGGCATCGCCCACAAACTCCGGAAAGCGTTGCCGGGCCTCGTCACAGGTAATCATGAACAGCACATTCTCCCTTACATATTCCCGGACACTCTCCTCCACCGACACCGACCGGCCATGCACCACGTCGTCGAGCATCTGTCCGGCCAGGTTTCCCAGATGGATGGCGAGCGTATTGGCCTGCGGCTTGATTTTGTTGATCAGATGAACCACTGCCGACTCGGCATAGGTGGTGAAGCAGCCTGCAATGCTGGTGACATTGACCAGATAGTCCGGTTCGAGGATGATGAGTTCGGGACAATAGTATTCGCCACGGTCGTCCTTGCGGAGGCGCACCAGATTGAGCTGTGCGCCCTCCCACAGCACCTCGGCCAGATAGCTCCAGTCCGACTGTCCGTCGCGCGTAAGGATTTTATTGTCGTTGCCGTAGCAGATCTGCAGGGTCGTATTGTTCACCTCTTCGGTTGCCCATATCCAGTTGCTGTCCCAGCGTTCCACGACGACACGCACCACGTTCTCGTCAAACTTCCCCCAGTCCGCTTTCCGGTCGGCCACGGGGAAACGCCGTGTCAACGAATCCGGCAAAGGCTCTTGCCCAAGAACATGATAGACCAAGAAGGCCGTGGCCTTGAGATGATGGGGAAAGGTTTCGTCAAATGTCGAAGCATCAAAGGTTCCTTGCCTGTTGTATTCCGGAAACAACTCCTTCCGCGTCTGTTGTATGAGCGAGGCGACCCGGTGTGGCACATGATAAGCCTTGATGCAATAGTCCAGTTTGGCAAAGGCACCTACAAAGGCGATTCGGCAACCGGCGATGCCCTGTTCCACGACCCGACGGAACACATCCCGTAGGAGGTCGTTCCGGACGGCCACGTCCAACGCACCGTCGCAAGCCTGTTCCAACTGGCGGTAGAAATCCGTGGCCGAAGCAGACACCACAGCCCTTCCGATGTCCTCAGACACCGTGTCCCGTTCCGTCTTGCCACACCCCTTACTGTCCATTGCCGGTTCTCGTTTTCTTGCCATTCCTTTGACAAAGGTACGAAATCTTTCCCACAATACCACAAATATGGTATGCAAAATGCCCCATATTGGGTATTTCCGGTATCAGGAATCCGCCGTACCTTTGCAACGTCGACCCACCGTTGACACCCGACGGAAAGAAAAGAACAAAACATATATCACAAAAACAACAGATTATGAACAACAAGAAACTCCATTTCGAGACGCTCCAACTGCACGTTGGACAAGAACAGCCCGATCCCGCCACCGACGCACGCGCCGTGCCCATCTACCAGACCACCTCTTACGTGTTCCGTAACTCGCAACATGCCGCCGACCGCTTCGCCCTGCGCGATGCCGGAAACATCTATGGCCGACTGACCAATTCGACGCAAGGCGTGTTTGAGGAACGTATGGCTGCACTGGAAGGCGGCGTGGCCGGACTGGCTGTGGCCAGTGGCGCAGCAGCCGTGACCTACGCCCTGCAGAACATCCTGCAGAACGGCGACCACCTCGTGGCAGCCGACAACCTCTACGGCGGTTCCTTCAACCTCATCACCCACACGCTCTCCACACAGGGTGTGACCAACACCATCGTCAACGTCAACGACCTCGAAGCCCTTGAGGCTGCCATCCGCCCCAATACCAAGGCCGTCTTTGCCGAGACCTTCGGCAACCCCAACGCCGATGTCACCAACATCGAAGCCGTGGCAGAAGTGGCTCACCGCCACCATATCCCGCTCATCATCGACAACACCTTCGGCACGCCCTACCTCATCCGTCCCATTGAACACGGTGCCGACATCGTAGTCCACTCTGCCACGAAGTTCATCGGCGGCCACGGTACCAGTCTGGGAGGTGTCATCGTGGACGGCGGAACGTTCGACTGGAAAGCCAACGCCGACAAATTCCCCACGCTGGGCAAGCCAGACCCCTCGTACCACGGTGCCGTCTTTGCCGATGTAGCCGGAGCCGCCGCTTTCGTAACACGTGCCCGGGCTGTCGTCCTGCGTGATACCGGTGCCGCCATCTCGCCCTTCAACGCCTTCATCCTGTTGCAGGGACTGGAGACGCTGAGCCTGCGTGTGGAACGCCATGTGGAGAACGCACTGAAGGTGGTGGAATTTCTCAGCCGCCATCCCAAAGTGAGCAAGGTCAACCATCCGTCCCTGCCCTCCCATCCCGACCATGCACTCTACACCCGATACTTCCCCAACGGCGGCGGCAGCATCTTCACCTTCGAAATCAAGGGAGACGAGAACGATGCCTGGAAGTTTATCGACGCACTGCAAATCTTCTCGCTGCTGGCCAACGTGGCCGACGTGAAGAGTCTGGTCATCCACCCCTACACCACCACCCACTCCCAGATGACCCCCGAGGAACTGGCCCAGCAGCACATCACGCCCAGCACCGTCCGTCTGAGCATCGGCACAGAGCACATCGACGACATCATCGACGACCTCTCGCAGGCACTGGACAAAATCTGAACCCATAAAGGAAAACACTATGGCAAAGATTGCAAAACAACTGACCGACCTCATCGGCCATACCCCACTGCTTGAACTCACCAAATTCTCGGCTGCAAAAGGGCTGCAGAAGCCCATCATCGCCAAGATCGAGTCCTTCAATCCCGGCGGCAGCGTGAAAGACCGCATCGCACTGGCCATGATAGAAGATGCCGAACGGAAAGGCATCCTCCAGCCCGGAGCCACCATCATAGAACCGACCAGCGGCAACACCGGGGTGGGACTGGCACTGGTATCGGCAGTGAAGGGCTACAAACTGATTCTCACCATGCCCGAGACCATGAGCATCGAGCGGCGCAACCTCGTAAAGGCATACGGAGCGGAAGTGAGGCTGACCAGCGGCAAGGACGGCATGGCCGGAGCCATCAAAGCCGCCGAGCAACTGCGCGACAGCATCCCCGGCAGCGTCATCCTCCAGCAGTTCGAGAACCTCGCCAATCCGGCACGCCACTATGCCACGACCGGTCCGGAAATCTGGCAGGACACCGACGGGAAGATAGACCTCTTCGTGGCCGGTGTGGGAACAGGCGGTACCGTCAGCGGCATTGCCAAATACCTCAAGGAACAAAACCCGAAAATCAAAGTGGTAGCGGTAGAGCCTCTCTCCTCCCCCGTGCTCAACGGCGGAAAGAGCGGTCCACACAAAATCCAGGGCATCGGGGCCGGGTTCATCCCCAAGACCTATGACGGATCGCTGATAGACGAGGTGCTTGACATCGACAATGACGATGCCATACGTACCGGACGCGAACTGGCACAGCAGGACGGTGTGCTGGTGGGCATCTCGTCGGGAGCCGCCGCCTACGCCGCCATGCTGTTGGCCCAACGGCCGGAGAATGCAGGAAAGACCATCGTCACGCTGCTGCCCGACACGGGCGAGCGTTACCTTTCAACGGTGCTCTATGCCTTCGACGAATATCCGCTGTAAGGCGTATCGGCAGGGAACCGGTCACTTGCCCAGGAACTTCCCGCTGATATAGCTGTTCAACTTGTCCCGGTAGCTGTCGCCTACCGGGATTTCTTTTTCTCCGTCCAGCACCATCCTGTTCCGGTTGATTTCCGTGACGTGACGGAGATTGACCACATACGACTTGTGGACACGCATGAAATCGGAGCCGGACAGCCGTTCCTCCATCTTCTTCATGCTCAACAGCACGGTTACGGGCTTGCTGTTGCCGGAGAGATGGATGCGCAGGTATTCCGACATCCCTTCCACATAGACAATCTCATGGACGGGAATGCGCACCACCTTGTATTCGGTCTTCAGGAAGATAGCATCATCCTTGTCCACAGGCGCGATACTGGCCGTATGCAACAGGTCATACTGCCGTTTCACCTTGTCGGCTGCGCGCAGCACATCGCCCATGCCGAACGGCTTCAACAGGTAGTCGATGGCCTCTATCTTGAATCCCTCCAAAGCAAACTCCTGATAGGCGGTCGTAATGACCACCAACGGCGGATGCTGCAACGACTTGACGAAATCCAGCCCGTTGAGGTCTGGCATATTGATGTCAATGAAGAGGACATCAATCTCCTGTCCGTCCAGAAAAGGGATGGCTTCCAAGGCACTCTGGCAACTGCCTGCCACCTCGAAGAACGGCACTTTCTCCAGATAAGCTGTCAACTGCCTGAGGGCGAGCGGCTCGTCGTCTATTGCCAAACATCTGATCATAGTTTCTTGAAATTACGGGTTATCGGAAGCCTCAACAAGAGGCGGTATTCTTTGTCGGTGACTTCGGTCCGGAGGTCATAGTTGTCGCCATAGATGAGTTGCAGGCGACGGACGGCATTCTGCAGCCCCACGCCACCGTGTCCGTCGTCCGATTCCGGCTTGCGGCTGTTGTTGCAACTGAAAACCATCTCCTGCGAAGCCTCATCCACACAGAAGCCCACCTCGATAAACGACTCCTGCCGGTAGCTCACGCCATGCTTGAAGGCATTCTCCACAAAGGTGGTGAAGAGAAGCAGCGGCACCTGCACGTCCGGAACGTGTGACGGTTGCGACACGGAGATGCGCACCTTGTCCGTATAGCGGATGCGCATCAAGTCCACGTAGTGTCCTATGAAATCCAGTTCCTTCTGCAGCGGAGCCATTGTCCGGTCTCCCTCGTAGAGCACATAGCGCATCAACTTGGAGAGCACTTCAATGGTGTATTTCGCCTGTTCCGGGTCGATGTCCACAAGGGCATGGATATTGTTGAGCGTATTCATGAAGAAGTGCGGACTGATCTGGTATTTCAGATACTCCAACTGCCGGTTCCGGTTCTCCTGTTCCAGCTCTTTAATCCGTTTCCGGTCATCCAGCGACTTGAAATAATACTTTGTCCCGGTGTTGAGTCCCACCAACAGGCAGACAATGACGAAAGCCACGGTGTCCTTTCCGCCGAAAGCCCCCGGCGGATCTTCGTGTTTCATCTTCTTTTCTTCTTTCGGCAGTTCCGGAGGTCTCCTGTCTCCCTTCAGATGCGTCCCGTCACCTCTGGCAGGCAACGGCGGACGTTCCATCATCCGCTCTCCGGCAAGCGGCTTTGGCGGCTGACGCTCCCTGGGTTCATGGGGTCCGCCCACCATCTGATAGGCCATGAAGGCCACGACGAGCAGAGAGGTCAGAATGCCGTACAGCCAACTGCGGTCGCGATAGACCAGTTGCGGGGCTATCAGAAAATTGTGGATGCAGAATGTGATGAAGAACATCGTAAGCAGTTCCCATGCACTAAGCAGTCCTTGCCAGTCGAATGCGACAGCCTGCGAACTGACTTTCCCGATGTAGATGGACAGTGCCGACGCTGCGTACAAGATAATCCACAGCACCAGATAAAGAATCAATTCAGACCTTTTCTGTCCACACATGATATTTCTGGAATAGAAATTTTTCAATTGTTCCTGTTGTTTACAACGTCCGTTTCGGAATTTTATTGTCTATGGAAAAGTTTTTGTGCCGTTTTCAGAACTTGTATTTATAATCGATGCCCAACACATGAACATCCAGGTCGTCGTCATCGTTCACGCGCAAGTCCTGATAGCGGTAGTAGAGTTTCAGACTGTGGCGTTTGGACAGCGAGAAATCGGTGCCGAGGGTATAGCGGGTCTTCTGCAGTCCACCGTCTCCATGGTACATCTCCATGCTGCAATAGGGTTTGAACGGCGATTTCCCGATGCGACAGGCCATCTGGAGACGCGAGCGCAGCAAGTGCTGGCTCTTGCTCTTCACGTCCTCCCATGCTTCGGTGTCGGTATCATACTTCTTGCCGGATGCCTTCGGACGGTAAGTGTATTGGAACATTTCACGGAGGGACAAGTCCAGGCACCCCAGACTGTAGCTACCGGTGACACCCGTCAGGAAACGGTGGCGCGGCCACCAATAGGCTGGCGTTATCTTGTTTTCCGTGCCGTCCTTATGGTAAGTCACCTTTTCCGCATGGTTGTCATACAGAAAATTATAGCCCACCGTCCATTTCAGAAACGTCCAGGGCTTGTAACCTGCCTCCACGCCCACATTGTAGCGGTCCATGGTCTTAGAGTTGTCGCGGGTGCGCATACCCAGTTCACCGGCTATCGTCCAGCGTTTGCTGAACTTCTTTTCCGCACCGACATTCGCCCAGATGCCGAAGTCGGACTGTTGAGCATAGCCGGAAACAACCGACATCCCCATCAAGGCTACGAGGACGAAAGTCCGCTGCATCGTGCTCATCTCCTCCCGGTTGACCTTCAACAGGCTACCGATGGTCGACAGAGCCGTGCCGCGATAATAGATTTTCAGCACGGCCATATCACGGAGGAAGTCTATGCCGCCAATCTCCACACACACGATGTCCAGCCCCGTGCGGTTCTGAAGGTCACTGATCAGCTGTTGCCGGTTCTCGGGTTTGATAAGCTCTATGCGGTCATACTGTATCAGTTTTGTGGCCATACTGCCTTTCACCTTGACCCGTTCAAACAAAGCTATCGCACCGACAAACAGCAGATTCATGCAGAACACCTCTCCCAAGGTCGGAGCCGATGCCAGCGCATTGACCACCGACAGGGCAATGATGACGAAGAGATACGTCATCTCGCGCACCGGCATGGACTCCGTGCGGTATCTGATGATGCCGAAGATGGCAAACAGCCCGAGCGCAAAGCCGATGTGAATCTTCACTCCGCCAAGCAGATAAATCAGGAAGAAAACACTGATACTGATGAGCATGAACGTGAAATAGTAGTCGCGGCGGCGGCTTTTCGGGAAGTAGAGGAAATGGACGATGAACCACACCACGACGGTATTGACGGTAAATTCCGCCAACATCATGAGGATGTCATCAAGGTTGAAGGTAAGAAATGATTGCATCATGGATTCCGGTATTTGTCTGGTAATTGTTTTTTTCGTTGGTCGGGCCTACGACTGGAGGTCGCCGGCATTGATTTTCAGGATTTGCCTCACCCGCGGTTTCATCCGGTTCTTCTGCAAGAAGGGATTGGTGAGTGCCTCCCCCATGCAGTACTTGCTGAAGCCGCAGGGATGTATCCGCAGCTCGCGGAGCATGGCCAGTATCGGCGACGGCTGCAGTCCGTCACGTTTCAACTCGATGACGGCAATGTTGGACAAGGCGAACCGTTTTCGGGTCTTCATGTTGGAAAACTCCAGGTCGGTGTCGATGGTGAGCCGTTCGGTCTTGTCGCGGTTGACGAGCGTGACACGGTGGAAGCGGTTTGCGATTTTCGCCCCAAGCCGCTGCGGATCGACCGTTATCCGCGGCTGAAGGAAAGCATCTGCCACACTGCTGTGCAGACCGACGGCAGGGATGCGGCTCTTGTGGGTCTTTCCGTGGTTGTCCTTGGTCTTGACCTCCAGATAGCTCACATTGCTGTCCACGTAGGAGCGGATGCGCACCTTCTGCCGATTGGAATGTCCGTCGTGGTGGGCCTGATAGAACCGGTAGTCGTCCGTATCGAAATAGACGGTAGCGTAGGACATATTGCGTTTGCCGTCAATTTCCTGGATGCGGTACTCGCCCACGGCAGCCTGCAGCAGTTGCACGAGCCGACCGACCGAAGTGACAAACTTCGTGTCGGTGCGGTTCATGAGCCGTATGGACGACATCTCCTCCAAGGTGATTGGAGCAAAGCGTGAGATCATTTCGTTCATGTGCTGTCCAAGGGTTTCGTTCGACTACATTCCACCGGGACGGCCGCCACCTCCGGGCTGACCACCACCGCCAGGTTGGTTGCCACCGCCGCCCTGACCGCCGCTATAGTTGTACGACGTCACCATGGACGAGAGGGTGAGGCTGGCCAACTGCGTTCCGCCGCTGACTGTCGCGCCGGAGCAGTAGCCGCAGAAGTTCGTGGTGCTCTCCACCGCAGCTCCGGAGGAAATGCTGTATGTACTTCCCTTGGTCATTCCCGGCGCACTGACGAGCAAGGTGTAGCCCTGCATGGAATAGTCGCGCGGCACATTGAAGGCGAGGATATTCGTGCCGTCTGCACTGGCCAGGGTCAGGTACTGTCCTGCGGAGATGCTGCTGCCACCGAACACGACGACAGGCTGCGAAGTGGCACTCGTCGTAGGCGTGGAGGTGGTGCCGCCGATGCCTATCAGCGTTCCGCCCGTCACGGCAAACGTGTTTTCGTCGCAGTCAAAGCCACCCTCCGGGACGGTTGTCCCACAGGCAATGACCACTCCACCACTGACGGTCAGGGTCGAGTTGGAGTCGATGCCGTCATTGTTGGTGCCCATGGCAAAGACCTGTCCGCCACTGATGGTCATCGCCTTCGAGGAATTGATGCCATCATCATAGCAGTAGGCCATGACCGTGCCGCCAGAGATGTCCATCGTGCTCTTGCTCTCAATGCCTTCCGAGCCTTCGCCACCGGTGCAGCGCACCATGACCGTGCCACCCTTCAAGAACATCGCTCCATCGCTTTTGATGCCCTTTGCCGAGGTGTCCAGACTGCCGTAGGTATACTGTTTTCCCGTGGTAATCACCTTGATGGTGCCGTCGTTCACGGTCAGTGTCTGGTCGGTGCTGATGCCCTTGCCGCCTGCTCCCGTACTCTTGCAGAGCAGTTGACCGCCGTTCATCACGAAGATGCTGTCAGCCTTCACGCCGGCACATCCGCTCACATCCTGTTCGTCGGAATCGTATTCTCCCGTACCCGTGGTGAGGGCTGTGGTCCGGCCACCGTCTATCTGCACCAGACCATCGCTGCTCAAACCTTTGGCGGCGGCAGCAGAGACTTCCACATTGAGGACACCACCTTTTATATATAGGGCATCGTTGGCCTTGATGGCGTTGCCAGCCGTAGCCTTCACATAGACATTGTTGCCCGGGCGGAACAGGATGTAGTCATCGCTGCGGATGCCAGCCTTGCAGTTGGCATACACATTGAGCGTACCCTTGCCGGAGAAGAGCATCTTGCCCTCGCTGAAGAAACAGGCTTTCATGTCTTCGTCGTCGGTGGTATCGCTGTACTTGGTGCCGTCGGTCAGAGTGTTCTCCGTCCCGTCGGCAAGGACGATGTAGCCGCGCTTCTTGCTCTGGATGTTGATGGCTGCACCGTCCGGATTGGTGATGCTCGCCCCATTCAGCTTCAACGCGAACTTCTTGTCGCTGTAAATCTTGAGGAAACCGTCGCTGGTCGTTCCGCTCACATTGTAGCAGACGTTCTTGACCGAAGAGTTGACGACGACATCCGCTCCATTCACCGTGACCGTCACTCCGTCCACAGTTCCCGAAGCCGTGGCCGAAGTGCCGTTGAAGGCAATGTCTACCACGCTGGTGAAGGTGTTGTTTTCAATATAGTCTTCGGCTTCGTCACCCGAAGAAGGAATGGCTTCCGTCTCTTCCAGAGCCGTCTTGTCGATGGAAATATCGAAGGAGGTCAGGTCGCCGATAAAGCCGTCATACGTCGTGGTGGAGCCGGAGCTGCCGCTATCGGAACTACCGCCATTGTCGGAATTTCCACCGTTTGTGTCATCGTCAAACAGATCCGGATCGGAGACACATCCCCATGTGACCATGGCCACGAGCAGGAACAGTGCCCATCGTGCCGTGTGCTTTGTTTGTGTCGAATGTTTCATAGCCTTTATGATTTGGTTTGTGATTAAAATGTTGCTGCAAAGGTAACCAAACCGCACGATACGTGCAACTTAATTCAACGAACGGGCCTATTTTCTCAACATTCGGGAACGGCAGAGGCGCAAATTGCAGAAAAAAGTCCATTCTTGACGGCTGTAATTTGTCTGTTCGCCCGAAAAACCGTACTTTTGCATCCGGAAACAGACAACAACACAAGCAAGGAGGAGGAGACATGAAGATAACCAAAGAAACGGGACTGGTACTGGAAGGCGGCGGGATGCGCGGCGTGTTCACCTGTGGCGTGCTGGATGCTTTCATGAAATACGAGGTGTGGTTTCCCTACGTCGTGGCCGTATCGGCAGGCGCATGCAACGGTCTGTCGTACATGAGCCATCAGGCACGCCGGGCACGCTATTCCAATATCGACATGCTGAAGAAGTACGGCTACATCTCGCTCAAGAACCTGATACTGGACGGTTCCATCTTCGACACGGAACTGCTGTACGACCGTTTTCCCAACGAGCTGCTGCCCTACGACTATGATGCCTACACCCGCAACCCGGCTGTGTTCGAGGCCGTCACGACGAACTGCCGGACAGGGCGGGCAGAATATCTCTCCGAACGCTACGACCGCAAGCGGCTCATCCAGATTGTCAAGGCCAGTTCGTCGCTGCCTTTCGTGGCACAGGTGACCGAGGTGGACGGGATTCCGATGCTCGACGGAGGCATCGTGGACAGCATCCCCATCGTGCGATCCATGGACACGGGGCACACCGAGAATGTGGTGGTGCTGACGCGCAACCGCGGTTACCGTTCGTCGGAACGAGACAGGAAAATGCCGCATTTCATCTATCCGCACTATCCGCGCCTGCGCGTGGCACTGAGCCATCGTGTGGCGGAATACAACCGTCAACTGGAACTGGTGGAGCGGATGGAAGACTGGGGCGAAATCATGGTCATCCGTCCGGAGCATCCGCTGGAGGTAGGTCGCGTGACGCGCGACATCGAGAAGCTGGAACGGCTCTATGAAGAAGGTTTCGCACTCGGCGAACGCTTCGTCCAGCAGGAACAGTTGGGGTAGCCCTTATTCGGAAAGCAAGTCGGGACGCAGGCGACGAGTACGCTCCAGTGCTTGTTCCAGTTCCCATTCCCTGATTTTCGCCTCATTGCCGCTCAACAGGATTTCCGGCACTTTCCATCCCTTGTAGTCGGCCGGTCGGGTATAGATGGGAGCCGCAAGCAGGTCGTCCTGAAAACAGTCAGACAGCGCACTCTGTTCGTCGCCGATTACGCCGGGCACTACGCGCACCACCGCATCGGCAATGATGGCTGCGGCCAGTTCCCCACCCGTCAACACATAGTCGCCGATGGAGATTTCCCGGGTGATGAGGTGGTCGCGCACCCGCTGGTCAATGCCCTTGTAGTGGCCGCAGAGGATAATCAGGTTGCCCTTCATCGACAGGTCGTTGGCCACGTGCTGGTTGAACGGCTCGCCATCCGGCGAAGTGAAGATAACCTCGTCGTAGTCGCGTTCCGCTTTCAAGGCCGTGATGCAGCGGTCGATGGGTTCACACTGCATGACCATCCCTGCCGAACCGCCGTAGGGATAGTCGTCCACGCGGCGCCACTTGTCCAGCGTATAGTCGCGCAGGTTGTGCAGCCGGATTTCCGCCAGCCCTTTCTTCTCTGCACGCGCCAGAATACTCTCGTGGACAAAGCCCTCTATCATCTCGGGCAATACACTGATAATATCGATTCTCATGGTTTCGGGGTTATCTTCTCGTTGATGTTCTGTTGTCGATGATTTCGTAGTCGCTGTACTGCTGCCGGGGGAATACAAAGACCTGGTCGCTGATGTCTCCCGTCTTGAAATTGGAGATTTTGATGGTGGTATGGAAGAAGCCCACCTTCACGCGGACGCTGATCGGGAAGCGCGTGTGGTGGTCGAGGAGCACGGCGGCCTCCTTGATGCCCTTCACTCCTTTCTTGGCTTTCAGCGTGATGACGTAGCCCCGCTTGTCGTTGGCGATGCGGTAGGTGTAGTTGTCGGGCAGGAAGGTGAACTTGGAGGCGTATTTGTCGCGCGACTGGTCGTCGGTGCTGTATAGGGTGACGGTTTTCTTCTTCCGGTCCACACGGGTGTAGGTCACGGCGTTGACCCATGCCATGTAGCGGTCTTCCACATACTTGCTCTTCTTTCCCTTGGTCCAGATGGTGCCCTGGGTCTTGTAGAGTCCGATGATGTTGACGCTGTAAGTCAGTCGGGAGCCCTGCGGCCCGTAAACCTTCTGATAGGCTTCGTCGAACATCCGCCGCGCCTGCCGTGCATTAGGAGACTCCTGTGCATGCAGTCCGAAAGTGAACAGCATACACAGGAGTGTAAGGTAGAGTCTTGTCATTTTTCCGTGTTATACATTGTATTCCTGTCAACTCTTGATTTTGATGTGCGTATGTGATTGGTGGTCGTTTGTTGTTTGAAGCGGTGGCGCGGCTAAACGGAAGCCTGCCTGAAGCGTTCCGTCTGCTGGCGGATCAGTTCCGCATCGTCGAAATAGTTGATCTGCATGGCGGAGCGCACCTCGTCCATGGTCTGTGCGGCGACTTCGCGGGCTTTCTCCGTGCCTTTCTTCAGGATGTTGTAGATTTCGGGAATGTCCTGCTCAAATTCGTGGCGGCGCTGGCGGATGGGTTCCATGAACTTGTTGAGCACGCTGTTGAGGAACTTCTTGGCCGTGCCGTCGCCGATGCCGCCCTTCACATACGCCGCTTTCAGCTCTTCCAGGTTGCGGTATTCGGGCCAGAACGCCGCAAAGTCCGCGTCGGTGCTGAACGCTTCGAGATAGGTGAAGACGGCATTGCCCTCCAGGTGGCCGGGTTCGTCCATGCTCATGCGCGGCGCACCGTTGGACATCTTCTTCACCTTCTTCCACACTTCGGCAGCCGAGTCGCTCAGATAGATGCAGTTGCCCAGCGACTTCGACATCTTCTCCTTGCCGTCGGTGCCGGGCAGGCGGCGTGCCGTGGCGTTCTCTGGCAGCATGATTTCCGGCTCCACGAGTACGGGAGCGTAGGTCTGGTTGAAGCGGCGCACCAGTTCGCGCGTCACCTCCAGCATGGGTTCCTGGTCTTCTCCGGCCGGCACGGTGGTAGCCTTGAAGAGGGTGATGTCGGCGGCCTGGCTGACAGGATAGCAGAAGAAGCCCAAAGGAATGTTGGCTTCGAAATTGCGCATCTTGATTTCCGTCTTCACGGTCGGGTTGCGCTGCACGCGGCTCACGCTGATGAGGTTCATCAGGTAGGTGGTCAGCTCGGCCAGCTCCGGAATCTGGCTCTGGATGAACAGCGTGCACTTGTCGGGGTCAAGGCCTGCCGAAAGGTAGTCGAGGGCCACCTCGATGATGTTCTGCCGGATCTTCTCCGGGTTGTCGGCGTTGTCGGTGAGGGCCTGCACATCGGCCATGAACACGAACATCCGGTCGAAGTCGCCGGCATCCTGCAATTCCACACGCCTGCGCAAAGAGCCGACGTAATGACCCAGATGCAGCTTCCCCGTCGGGCGGTCGCCCGTCAGTATGATTTTTCCCATATTTGTTTTCTTGATTATGTTAATGACTGCACAAAGGTACGGCTTTTTCTGGAGAATACAAAAAAATTCCGTACCTTTGCACGAAATAATCACTAAAGACAAAACATTTGCAAATGAAACCTACTGTAAACCGACACCTTGTCACGCCAGTCCTGGCGACCGCCGTGGCCTTGTTCCTCACCGCCCCTGCCGAGGCGCAGAACGCCGGAGGCCTCTCCGCACAGATGCTGCAACAGCTCGAACAGCAACACCAGGCCCATCCGGCCAGCCGCGCACTGCAGAACGCCGTGGCCGCCAATGCCATCGACGGCCTCGCCGCCAACCGGTCCAACGCCGGCGACCTCGACACGTACTTCAGCGTGGAGACTCCCAGCCAGACCATCACCGACCAGAAGCAGAGCGGACGCTGCTGGATGTTCAGCGGCTTCAACGTGCTGCGCGGCAATTTTGCCAAGCGCACCGACTCGCTGACCGTCTCGCTCTCGCAGAGCTACCTGTTCTTCTACGACCAACTGGAGAAGTCGAACCTCATGCTCCAGGGCGTGATCGACACGGCCAAGAAGCCTTTTGAGGACCAGCGCGTGCAGTTCTTCTTCCGCAGCCCCATCGGCGACGGGGGCACGTTCTGCGGCGTGGCCGACCTGGCCGAGAAATACGGTCTCGTGCCCAGCAACGTGCAGCCCGAGAGCTTCTCGGCTGAAAGCACGTCGCGGATGGCGGCCATCCTCAAGTCCAAGCTCCGGGAACACGGACTGAAACTGCGTCAGATGGTGGCCGACGGACGGAAGACGGCAGAGGTGCAGAAGGCCAAGACCGCCGCACTCGCCGAGATCTACAACATCCTCGCCCTGACGCTCGGCGAACCCGTCAAGACCTTCGACTACGCCTTCCGCAACAAGGACGGACGCGCCCAGACCCCGGTCAAGCAGTACACGCCGAAGACGTTCTACGACGAGGTGGTCGGCAGACCCATCAACGGCACCTTCATCATGGTGATGAACGACCCGCGCCGCCCTTACTACAAGACGTATGAAGTGGAATACGACCGCCACACCTACGACGGCCACAACTGGAAATACCTCAACCTGCCGATGGACGACATCGAACAGCTGGCCATCGCGTCGCTCAAGGACGGACACAAGCTCTACTCCAGCTACGACGTGGCCAAGCAACTGGACCGCAAGCGCGGATTTGCCGACACCGGGAATTTCGACTACGCCGCACTCTTCGGCACTTCGTTCACCATGGACAAGGCACAGCGCATCGCCACCTTCGACAGCGGCTCCACACACGCCATGACCCTCACCGCCGTAGACCTCGATGCCGAGGGCAAGCCCGTCAAGTGGAAAGTGGAGAACTCCTGGGGCAGCAGTTGGGGGCAGAAAGGATGCCTCATCATGACCGGCAGATGGTTCCGCGAATATATGTTCCGACTGGTGGTAGACAAGAAATACGTCAGCCCCGAACTCCTCGAAGCCTACGGGCAGAAACCCGTCATGGTCATGCCCGAAGACCCCCTTTTCCAAGAGGACAATTAAAGTTGATTTATGTTAATTATTTGATAATCAGCCTACATTTTCCACGCTCCGTTTGGCCGTTCGGAAAAATTGCCGTACCTTTGTGCCCGCTAACAATAGCGTGACGATTGAATGTCTCGTGGTGAGACGGTCATGCTTCAAAGGGTTATTATGGTAAAATTTGCTAAGAATGTATTGATTACATTGGCCTTTATGGCCTGTTCCGTCAATGCTTCGGCAGGAACAAAGAAAGCACGCTCGTTTGACTGGACACCCGTTATCAGCGCGATTATCCAGGTGGAAAGTCAAGGTAATCCGAAAGCCGTCAGCGGAAAGTCATGCGGCATCATGCAGATTACACCCATCTGCGTCAAGGAATGCAACCGCATCCTGCAGATGAGACAGAGCAAGAAGCGCTACACGATGAGCGACCGCTTCGATGTCAGGAAGTCGAAGGAGATGTTTCTCCTCATACAGTCGTTCTACAACCAGGCCAACAACGTGGAGTACGCCATCCGCGCATGGAACGGAGGGCACAACTACTCGAAGCAGGCCACGCAGGACTACTATGAGAAAGTGATGCGCCAGATGAATTAGACTAAAGCAAAAAAGTCACTTCTATTGCATCCGATTGGCAGCCGCCCCAGTAAAAGGGACTCTGCCGGTCGGATTTGCTGTTTTATCTCTCTGCCCGGAAAAAATTTTTTCTCTGCCCGGAAAGTTATTTTTCTCTGGGCAGGGAGTTTGTTCTTGCCCCGGCAGGGAAGTCCGGTTTCCCCTATGACTGGTTCTTGCGGTAGCTCGCCACCGCCCACAGGTTCACGCCGAGGGCGATGAGGGCGAGGGCAAGCACCTGATGGGCGATGCAGCCGAAGTCGCCGCCACGCACGAAGACGGTGCGGATGGCGTCGATGAAATAGTGCATGGGGTTGACGTAGGTGGTGAGGTAAGCCCAGTGGGGCATGGAGCGCACGGGAGTGAAGAGTCCGCTGAGGAGCAGCAGACACATCACGACGAACCACATGACGAAGACGGCCTGCTGCATCGTGTCGTTGTAGTTGGAGACGACCAGTCCCAGACCGCTCACCACGAACGCCAGGAGCATTGCCAGCAGATAGGCCAGTCCGAGGGGACCCGCCGACGTAATGCCGTACACCGCCCACGCCAGCACAAAGCAGACGGTCATCACCACCATGCCCACCATCCAGTAGGGAATCAGCTTGGCAAGAATGAACTCCCACTTCCTCACGGGGGTCACGTTGACGGCCTCGATGGTGCCCTGCTCCTTCTCGCCCACGATGTTGAGGGCAGGCAGGAAACCGCACATGAGCAGGATGAGCGTGGCCATGAGCGACGGAATCATAAACACCTTGTAGTTGAGGTGCTTGTTGTAGAGGTAGAGCACGGAGACGAGGGAGGAGGCGGTGGCCGACGGACGGTCTGCGGAAGGAAGGGACGAGGAGAGGTGCGCCGTGATGATGTGGGTCATGTAGGCACTGCCCATGCTGCCCTTGGTGCCGTTCACGGCATTCGCCGCCACGAGCATCTGCGGCCGCTCCCCACGCCTCAGGTCGCGTTCAAAATGCGGCGGAATCTCCACGATAACGTCGGCCTTGGAGCGTTCCACGTCGGCCAAGGCGGCAGCATAACTTTCCTTCTGACCGCCGAAGACGAAGTAGTCGCTCTGCTCGATGCGGTGCACCAGTCGGGTGGAAAGGGTGCTGCGGTCGTTGTCCACCACGTCCACGACGATGTGCTTCACCTCCATGTCCATCACCCACGGCATCACGCACATCATCATGATGGGGAACACCACGACGAGACGGGGGATGAAGGCGTTGCGCCGCATCTGTAGAAATTCCTTTTGCAATAAGTACTTTATTATCATACATTCAACACTCAACACTCAACACTCAACATTCAGTTTCGCAAGCGCGGCGGTGAGCAGCACGGCGGTCATGGCAGTCAGCACCGCCACTTCCGTCACCACCTTGTCAATGCCCACGCCCATCACCAGCAGCTTGCGCATGGCGGAGATGTAGTATCGCGGAGGAATCACGGCAGAGACCCATTGCAGCACCTCCGGCATACTCTCCACCGGATAAATCATACCGCTGAGCAGGATGCTGGGCATCAGGAGCACCATGGCCGAGGCGAGCAGTGCCACCAGTTGCGTCCGGGCCACGGTGCTGATGAGCAGGCCGAGCGAGAGGGCGAGGAGGATGTAGATGCCCGACACCGCGTAAATCCAGAAGAGGCTGCCTGCCAACGGCACCATCAGCACGTATTGGGCTATCAGCAGGATGGCGGTGAGGATGACGAAGGCCAGGACGAGATAGGGCACGGCCTTGGCAAGGATGAGGGTCAGGGGGCGCACGGGACTGACCGTCAACACGTCCATCGTGCCCCGTTCCTTCTCCCTCACGATGCTGATGCTCGTCATCATGGCGCAAATCAGCATGAGGATGATGCCCATGATGCCCGGCACGAAGTTGTAGCTGCTGCGCATCTGGGGGTTGTAGAGGAGGGAGGCGCGGAGAGGGCTTTCCACGTCCTGCAATAGCTGCGTGGCGTAGTTGGCGTACATCTGCGCCATGCCGGGGTCGGTGCCGTCCGTAATGACTTGCACGAGGCTGTTGGGGCTTTCATTCCTGAACACCAGTGCCACGTCCGCTTGCTGACGGCGGAGGAGCCGCTCGGCCTCGGCCACCGTGTTCACCTTGTGCCGGATGTCGAAATACGCACTGGCTCCCAACCGCTCCACCTGCTGCTGCGTCCGGTGGTCGACGATGGAGAGCACCACGGCAGTCCGCACGTGGCGCACATCGGTGGAGATGGCGAAACCGAACAGCAGCATCTGGATGACGGGAATGCCGAAGAGCACCAGCATCGTGCGCTTGTCGCGCAGGATGTGGCGGGTTTCCTTGATGATAAAAGCGGTAAAAGTATTCATAAGACTTCCTTCCTCTGTTTTTCATTGCCTCGTGGACTGGCGGGCGAGACTGGTGAACACGCCGTCCATGTCGGGTTGGTGCAGTCGCTGCTTCAGCTCCTCGGGAGTGCCCAGGGCCTTGATTCTGCCGTCCACCATGATGGAGATGCGGTCGCAATACTCCGCTTCGTCCATGTAGTGGGTGGTGACGAAGACGGTGATGCCCCGGTCGGCAGCCTCGTAAATGAGTTGCCAGAACTGGCGGCGCGTGGCCGGGTCGACACCGCCCGTGGGTTCGTCGAGAAAGACGATTTCGGGGTCGTGGAAGATGCTCACCGAGAAGGCGAGCTTCTGCTTCCACCCCAAGGGCAGGCTGGCCACAAGGTCGTCGCCGTGGTCTGCAAAGTCCAGTCTTTCGAGCAATGCCTCGGTCTTGCGCCGGATGTCCCGGTCTTTCATGCCGTAGATGCCGGCAAAGAGGCGGATGTTCTCCCTCACGGTAAGGTCTTCGTAGAGCGAGAACTTCTGGCTCATGTAGCCGATGTGCCGTTTGATTTGCTCATACTCGGTGACGATGTCGCAGCCGGCCACCCGTCCGCTGCCGCTTGTGGGTTGGCTCAGTCCCGTGAGGATGTGCATCGCCGTGGTCTTGCCCGCCCCGTTGGCACCGAGAAACCCGAAGATTTCGCCGCGCCGCACGGAGAAGGAAATGTCGTCGACGGCACGGAACGTTCCGAAGGCTTTCACGAGATGTTCCACTTCGATGGCGTTGCCGGAGGAACTGCCGTTGCCGCCTCGGTCTGCCTGCGACGGCTCCGGGCAGAACACGTCGCTGAACCTTTCGAGCACCTCGTCGGGCCGGCCGATGCCCCTCACCCGGCCCTCTTGCAGGAAGGCGATGCGGTGGCAGCGGCGCACCTCGTCGAGGTAGGGCGTGGCCACGAGGACGGTGATGCCGTTGGCAGGCAGCGTTTCGAGCATATCCCAGAACTCCTTGCGGCTCACGGGGTCAACGCCCGTGGTGGGTTCGTCGAGCAGGAGGACGCGGGGCTGGTGCACCAAGGCACAGGAGAGGGCGAGTTTCTGCTTCATGCCGCCCGACAACGCCCCGGCACGCCGCCGTTTGAACGGCTCTATCTGCGAGTAGATGGCCTTGATGTGGTCGTACTCCGCCTCGACGGTTGTGCCGAACAGCGTGGCGAAGAACTCCAGGTTCTCCTCCACCGAGAGGTCTTCGTAGAGCGAGAACTTGCCCGGCATATAGCCCGTCATCCGGCGTATCTCCTTCCGCTCCTTCCGCACGTCGAAGCCCTCCACCCTCGCCTCGCCCCGGTCTGCCGACAGCAGTGTGGCGAGGATGCGGAAGAGCGTCGTCTTGCCTGCCCCGTCGGGACCGATGATTCCGAAGATTTCACCCTTTCCCACCGCGAAGCCCACATCGCGCAGTGCCTCCACCTTGCCGTATCGCTTCGTAACGCCACTCACCTCAATCGCCAGTTCCATCTCAACTCAACATTCAACATTCAACACTCAACATTCAACACTAAAACTTCGCTTCCCCATACATTCCTATCTTCACATAGCCGTCGTTCTTCACCGCAATCTTCACGGCGTAGACCAGGTCGGCGCGCTCGTCGTCCGTGAGGATGGTCTTCGGGGTAAACTCCGACTTCGACGAAATCCAAGTCACCGTGCCCCGATACTCCTTTTTCTCGCCGTTTCCATAGTCGGCAAACACCTTGGCTTGCTGCCCAATCTTCACATTCTTGAGTTGGGCGGAAGTGATGTAGGCCCGCAGGAACATACGGTCGGTGTCCGCCATCTTGAAGAGGGGTTTCCCGACGGTGGCAAACTCGCCCCGCTCCATGTACTTCTCCAGCACCGTGCCCGAGAGGGGCGCAAGGACGTGGCACTTCCTCAGTTGGTCTGCCACCTGCAGCCGCTCGATGTCCGCCGTGCCCATCTGTGCGTTCAGGCTGCTCGTGGACGTGTGGAGCGTCGACTGCTGCGCCGCCAACTGCCGCTGCAACACCTGCACCTGACTGCGTGCATCGTCGAGGCTCTTGCGGTTGGCCGCCCCGTCCTTCACCAGTGCGGCAAAGCGGTCGTACTCCTCGCGTGCCTTGGCGAGTTGCTCTCGCGTAGCCGCCACCTGCTTTTCCATGTCTGGCCGCTGCGAGGCATACACCAGCTTGACGGCTCCGATCTGCCGCGCCTTCAGGTAGAGCTGCACCGTGTCGATGAGGGCTACCTGCCGCCCCTCCGCAATCCTGTCGCCCTCGTCCACGTCCATCTGCAACAGCCTGCCGTTCTGTTCCGCCGCCACCGTCACCTCCGTAGCCTCGAAAGTGCCCGTAGCGTCATACTCCTGCTCCTTGTCGCTGCATGATGCGAGGCACAAGGCCGTCAGCACCAAGCCCAATCCGTTTATCCTATTCATTGTTGATGTATTTTTGACGGTAGATTTCCTTCAACAGTTCTATCTCGTGTTGCGCCTGCTGCGCCCGCGCCATGCTCACGGCATGGATGTCGCGCACCAGTTCGTTGACGCTCTCCGTGCCGAGCTGCACCCGTCTGTCGCTCCTGCTGCGGATGCGCTCGCGCAGTCGGACAATCTCCTCGTCCTGCGCAAGCTGCTTGCGGAGCGACTCGATGTTTCCGTCGGCCTCCTCGTTCTGCAAGCGGTTCTGGAAGAGGAAGGTCTCGCGCTGCGAATCGTTCATCGCCTGTTGCACCGCCAACTTCCGGATGTCGTTCTTGCGGGTGTAGAGTGCTCCGATGTTCCACGACACCGACACGCCGCCCAGGAGCACGTCCGGGTTCAGCAGGTCGCTCACCTTCGAGTGGACCACGCCCATGCCGAAGAGGCTCACCGTGGGGCGCAGTCGGCTGTCCGTCTGCTTGCGCCGGGCATCGATCAGCAGATGCTGCGAATCATAATAGGACAGTTCCGGCCTTTTCACCGTACCTTCACCGACAACAGCCGTCGGCTTCTCCAGCGGTTCACGCTCCGCCAACGCCTTCCCCACGAACACGCCGAGCATCCGCAGGTAAGCCTTTCGGGAAGCCCTCAGCGCCTCCCCTTGCTGCGTCGCCTTCAACTGCTCCACGAGGATGCTTTCGAGGTCGCCCTGGTTCGCCACGCCCCCTTCCATCATGCTCCTCACCGTCTGCTCGCCCGTGGCAAGGTCACTCAAGAGCAGCGCGTTCTGCTTCAGCTTCTCGTCAATCAGGAGGATGCCGAAGAAGAGTTGGTCGACGCGCTCGTTGACGGCATACATCGACACGTCGAGTTGCCGCTGCTGCACGTCGCTCTGTGCCGCAGCCACCTGTCTCTGCGCCGCCGTCTGTCCGCCGTCGTACACGCTCTGCGTCACCGTGACCGACGCGCTCGCCATCCAGTTCTTCAGGTCGAAGCCCATCCGGCTCATCTGCCCGTTCGTCTTCAGCACGTCGGTGAAGCCATACGCCCCTGCCGATGCACTCACCTTGGGCAGCCATCCCTTCGCCACATTGTCGATGGTGAAGTCGCGGCTCTGCGCAATCATCCCGTACTGCCGTATGGCCGGATAGTTGTCGTGCGCCATCCTCCTGGCCTCCTCCAGCGTCAGGGCGTGGGCGGAAAGGGACACCACCGCCGCCCCTACTGTCAATAACAATACCTTTTTCATCCTGTCTATCGTCTATGGTTTTACCTTTCAGTGACGCTGCAAAGGTAAGGCGAAATCCCGGTTCCCCCGTTATCCTTTACGAGGAAGAAATGTCCCTTTTGTAGGAAGTTCTTTACGCTGTCCCACTGATCGCAGTCAACGGCATGTTTTAAGTCCAAGACAGACCATTGACTGCAGTCAACGGCTTTTTCGGGAAAATATCCTGTGACTTGCACCAAAAATGAAGTTTGTCCGCAAAAAAATCAAAAAATCGCAAGCATTTGCCACTCACACCAGATTTATTTTGTATCTTTGCCATGAATTTCTGTTATAGCTTACATTATTGTTTGTCAGTTTTACTAACGAGAACTAAAAAATTACAATCATGAATACCAAAAGATTTCTGGTGCTGTCTGTACTCTGTACGGCATTGGGCACCACCCAAGCACCGGCCCAAGGATTCTTAGGAAAGATCAAGAAGCTGGGCAAGATAGTGGAAAGCAAGAAGTCTGCCACCAACCAAAGTTCGCGCAACCAGCAACTGGAGAATCAAGTCAATGCCATAGTGGGGAAGAGGAACAACCGCAACATGGAAGACGAGACACCCACGGTGCGTCTTCCCGAACAACACACAGCACTTCTCGCCCCATTGGGCTATGACTCCGAGGCAAGCGAGGGCAGTCTTACCTACAAGCCTGTGGAACCTCCCATGAAAGCAAGTGACCAGGTGGCATGGAAGGACAAGCAGCCCTGGGCAAGTGAGATGACCAATGCCAGTCTTGTGGCGGAATACGAGATGATGTGCAACACCAAGGCCGACATGGATAAATCGCCGGCATCCTTTTACAGAGACGACGTGGAGACTGAACTCTATAATCGCATCCAAGCCATTGGAAAACTGGTGGGGCTCATCAATGAGGCAAGGGAACAATACGCCAGCAATGAGGATTACAACTGGGATATCAACTATACTCACCAGCGCATTGTCACAACACTCGAAAGCAAAGCATACAAGGCTTTGGTGCGCTCGTCTCTCGAACCGCTC
>CAVJNH010000016.1:0-35056 GCA_963651005.1 Oscillibacter sp. MSJ-31 | reverse complement strand
GACACCGGGACGTGCGCCATTTGTCACCAGTTTGTTCTAAAGTGGTGGTTTGTAACAGGTTACAATGGTAGTGTTGATGAGGGTGCAAATAAGGGGCAGTCATTAAGTCATTAAGTCATTAAGTCATTAAGGATTTCTGGAAACGAATTTCCCTCACGTACCTTATATATAATATATTATTAATAATGTATATTTCCACAGCGATTTTCATTTTCTTAATGACTTAATGACTTAATGACTTAATGACTGGATTCGCACTCCGGACAGTGCGGAGCAAATTGTTCGCCGTGTGTCACAAGTACTTACGTCAAAATGGCGGCAAACGTTTGGTTGTTTCGCGAAAATATCGTACCTTTGCACCGCAAGCCGCAGCACCGCCAAGGAAAGAATACGCATCATATTGTACATCAACAAAATAAAAAGAAAAGAAAGCATGATAACAGTAACAGACGTAGCGATACAGTTCGGGAAAAAGACGCTCTACAAGGACGTCACCATGAAATTCACAAACGGAAACATCTACGGCATCATCGGGGCCAACGGCGCGGGCAAGTCCACCTTCCTGCGCGCCATCAGCGGAGAACTGGAGCCCAACAAGGGCACCGTGGAACAGGGTCCGGGCGAACGGATGTCGGTG
Source organism: Oscillibacter sp. MSJ-31 (assembly GCA_963651005.1). Classification (GTDB taxonomy): domain Bacteria; phylum Bacteroidota; class Bacteroidia; order Bacteroidales; family Bacteroidaceae; genus Prevotella. The sequence continues at coordinate 34,419 of CAVJNH010000016.1, read as the reverse complement.
CTGGAACAGGACCACTTCAAATACGACGCATACACGGTGATGGACACCGTGCTCATGGGACACCAGCCCCTCTGGCAGAACATGAAGGAGCGCGAAGCCCTCTACGCCAAGGAGGAGATGACGGAGGAGGACGGCAACCGCGCCGCCGAGCTGGAGATGGCCTTCGCCGAGATGAACGGCTGGGAAGCCGAGAGCGAGGCCGCACAGCTGCTGCAGAACCTGGGCGTGGCCGAGGCGCAGCACTACAAGCAGATGGCGGAAATCTCGAACAACGAGAAGGTGCGCGTCATGCTGGCCAAAGCCCTCTTCGGACACCCCGACAACCTGTTGCTCGACGAGCCTACCAACGACCTCGACCTGGACACCGTGCAGTGGCTGGAGGAATACCTCTCGAACCTGGAGCAGTGCGTGCTCGTGGTCAGCCACGACCGCCACTTCCTCGACGCCGTGTCGACGCAGACGGTGGACATCGACTTCGGAAAGATCACCCTCTTCTCCGGCAACTACTCCTTCTGGTACGAGTCCAGCCAGCTGGCCCTCCGGCAGGCGCAGAACCAACGGATGAAGGCCGAGGAGAAGCGCAAGCAGCTGGAGGAGTTCATCCGCCGCTTCTCTGCCAATGTGGCAAAGTCGAAGCAGACCACCTCGCGCAAGAAGATGCTGGAGAAGCTGAACGTGGAGGAGATACGCCCCTCCAGCCGCAAATACCCCGGCATCATCTTCTCCATGGAGCGCGAACCCGGCACGCAGATTCTCGAAGTGGAGAGCCTCAAGGCCACCGATGCCGACGGCACGGTGCTCTTCGACAACGTCAACTTCACCATCGAGAAGGGACAGAAGACCGTGTTCCTCTCCCATAACCCCAAGGCCATGACCGCCCTCTTCGAAATCATCAACGGCAACCGCAAGGCCGACGCCGGGGAATACAAGTGGGGCGTCACCATCACCACGGCCTATCTTCCGCTCGACAACACCGCGTTCTTCGACTCGGAGATGAACCTCGTGGAGTGGCTCTCGCAGTGGGGCAAGGGCAACGAGGTGACCATGAAGTCGTTCCTCGGGCGAATGCTCTTCAAGGAGGAGGATGTGCTGAAACACGTCAACGTGCTCTCCGGAGGCGAGAAGATGCGCTGCATGATCGCGCGGATGCAGCTGCGGAACGCCAACTGCCTCATCCTCGACACCCCCACCAACCACCTCGACCTGGAGTCCATCCAGGCCTTCAACAACAACCTCGTCAACTTCAAGGGCAACATCCTCTTTGCCTCCCACGACCATGAGTTCATCAACACCGTGGCCGACCGCATCATCGAACTGACACCCAAAGGCACCATCGACAAGCTGATGACCTACGACGACTACATCTACGACGAGGCCATCAAGGAACAGCGTGCTGCCATGTACGCATAAGGACGGAATATGGCACGGAATTTGCACACGCCTTTCGGAAAAAACAAGTCACGAACAACTATGAAAGAAAAGAAGGAAGAAAAAATAGACTGCGAAGAGCAGGAGCTGAAACCCGAAGAACAGGCCGCCCCACAGGCTGAAACCGACAAGGACACGCCGCAGGAGGAAACGCCCCAAGACACTCCGGAGCAGCCCGAAGCAGAGGCCGAGGCCGAGGAACAAGACCCGCTGGCCGCAGCGCAGGAGGAGATAGCCCGCCTGAAAGACCAGGTGCTGCGGAAGGCCGCCGAGTTCGAGAACCTCCGCAAGCGCACCATCAAGGAGAAGGCCGAGCTGATTCTGGGCGGCAGCGAGAAGGCCGTCGTCGCCCTCCTGCCCGTCGTCGACGACATGGAGCGCGCCATCGAGAGCGGCGCGAAGACCGACGACCCCGCCGTGCTGCGCGAAGGCATGGAACTCATCTACCACAAGTGCGTCAAGGCACTGGAGGCACTCGGCGTGAAGCCCATCGACACCACCGATGCCGACTTCGACACCGACACCCACGAGGCCGTGGCCATGGTGCCGGGGATGGGCGACGACAAGAAGGGCAAGGTCATCGACTGCATCCAGAAGGGCTACCTGCTCAACGACAAGGTAATCCGCCACGCCAAGGTGGCTGTCGGACAGTAAATCAACACACACAGACCCAACGACTATGGCAAAGAGAGACTATTACGAGGTGCTCGGCGTGGACAAGAACGCCACGGAAGACCAGATAAAGAAGGCCTACCGCACCATCGCCATCAAATACCACCCCGACAGGAACCCCGGCGACAAACAGGCCGAGGAGAAGTTCAAGGAGGCGGCTGAGGCATACGACGTGCTCCACGACCCGCAGAAACGGAAGCAGTACGACCAGTTCGGCTTCAACGGCCCGCAGGGCGACGGAGGCTTCGGCGGCTTCGGCGGACAGAGCATGAACATGGACGACATCTTCTCCATGTTCGGCGACGTCTTCGGAGGCAGAGGCTTCGGAGGAGGCAGCTTCGGAGGAGGCAGCTTCGGAGGAGGCTTCGGCGGCTTCGGTGGCAGAAGGGCCGGGAGACCCGAACCCCACTGCGGCAGCGACCTGCGGCTGAAGGTGAAGCTCACGCTGGAGGAAATCGCCACCGGAGTGACCAAGAAATTCAAGGTGCGCAAGGACGTGGCCTGCTCCCACTGCCACGGCACCGGCTCGGAAGACGGCAGCGGCACGGAGACCTGCCCCACCTGCCACGGATCCGGCGTCGTCGTCCACAAGACGCAGAGCATCTTCGGCATGATGCAGACACAAGGGGTCTGCCCCACCTGCGGCGGCACGGGAAGCATCATCAAGAACAAGTGCAGCCGCTGCGGCGGCACGGGCGTGGAGAAAGGCGAGGAAGTGGTCGAAATCACCATCCCTGCCGGCGTGGCCGAAGGCATGGTCGTCAACGTGCCGGGAAAGGGCAACGCCGGACACAACAACGGCATCAACGGCAACATCCAGGTGTTCGTGGAGGAAATCGAACACGACACCTTCATCCGCGACGGCAACGACCTGATATACAACCTGCTGTTGGACTTCCCCACCGCAACGCTCGGCGGAGAGATAGAAATCCCCACCATCTACGGCACGCGCCTCCGCGTGAAGATAGAACCGGGCACGCAACCCGGCAAGACGCTCCGCCTGCGCGGCAAGGGACTGCCCGCCGTGCAGGGCTACGGACGCGGCATGGGCGACCTCGTGGTCAACATCAGCGTCTACGTGCCGAAAACGCTCAGCAGCGAAGAGCGGAAGGCCGTGGAGAGCTTCCGGAAGAGCGACAACTTCAAGGGCGACGCTTCGACCCGGCAGAACCTCTTCCAACGCCTCAAGAACCGGTTCAGTTGACCGGCTCAGTTGACCGGACAGGAAAAAAACGTAAAACGTAAAACGAACACGAAGCCATGGACTACCGGGAAACCTGCAACTACCTGTTCTGCCGCACCGCCTCCTACGAGACACAGGGGACGATCGGCTACAAGGAGGGACTGGAGAACACGCTGGCGCTGGACGCGCACTTCGCGCATCCGCACCGACAGTACCCCACCATCCACGTGGCAGGCACCAACGGCAAGGGTTCCGTCTCCCACATGATGGCCGCCGTGCTCCAGCGCAGCGGCTACCGGGTGGGGCTGTACACCTCGCCGCATCTCGTCGACTTCAGGGAGCGCATCCGCATCAACGGACAACCCGTCCCCGAAGAGTACGTGGTGGACTTCGTGGCCCGCGAACGGGCTTTCTGGGAGCCGCTGAACCCCTCGTTCTTTGAAGTGACCACGGCCATGGCGTTCAAGTATTTCGCCGAACAGCACGTGGACATCGCCGTCATCGAGACAGGACTCGGCGGACGGCTCGACTGCACCAACGTCGTCTCCCCCATCCTCTCCGTCATCACCAACATCAGCCTCGACCACACCCAACTGCTGGGCCACACCCTCGGAGCCATCGCCGAGGAGAAGGCAGGCATCATCAAGCACGCCACACCCGTCGTCATCGGCGAGAACCAGAAGGAGACGCGCCCCGTGTTCGAGTGCAAAGCCCGGGAGATGGAGGCCCCGATTGTCTTCGCCGAAGACGACAGCCTCATCGAAGACACCCGGACGGACGGACAGGGCGGCCTCGTGTGCGCCACGCGGAAGTACGGCACACTGCACTGCGACCTCGGCGCATTCTATCAGCGGAAGAACCTCAACACGGTGCTCCACGCCCTGCAGGTGCTGGAAGCCCAAAAAGTGCTTTCCCTCGCCCCCGACAAGGACGGACACAGCGTCCTCGAAGCCCTGGCCCACGTGACGGAAGAGACCGGACTGGCAGGCCGCTGGCAGACGGTGGCCACCGCGCCGCGCGTCATCTGCGACACGGGGCACAACGCCGGAGGATGGGACTACGTCGGCTGCCAGCTCCAGCGCATCATCGCAGAGGGCACGCCGCTGCACATCGTCTTCGGCATGGTGGAGGACAAGGACGTGGAGGCCGTCGTCCGCCTGCTGCCCTACAAGGCCACCTACTACTTCACCCAGGCGCAGACTCCACGCGCCCTCGACGGCCACGCCCTGCTCCGGCTCGCCGCCAGATACGGACTCCGCGGACAGGCTTTCCCCTCCGTCCCCGAAGCCTTCGCCGCCGCCCGGAAAGCCGCAGAAAACGGCGGCATCGTGTTCGTGGGAGGCAGCAACTACATCGTCGGAGAACTGCTCCGCGACTGCATTTAGGTGTTTTTAACACTCACAATCCGCAATTTTTCGCCATATAATTTGCGAAACCCGTTTTTTTTTGGTTACTTTGCAGTACAATTTAGTAACTAAAAACAATTCGTTATGGCGAACACAAAGGAAAACAGTTATCTGTGTGGTTTGAACCGCAAGGATTTTCAAACCACAGTCAACGGGAAAAAGACAGACCTCTATATCCTCCGCAACCGCAAGGGATATGAAGTGGCAGCTACAAACTTCGGCGGCGCAATCGTGGCCATCATGATGCCCGACAAGGACGGAAACGTGGCCAACGTCATTCAGGGACACGACAACATCCAGGAGGTCATCAACAGTCCGGAGCCGTTCCTCTCCACACTGATCGGACGCTACGGAAACCGCATCTGCAAAGGAGCGTACACCCTCAACGGGAAAGAATACCAGTTGGCCCTCAACGACGGGCCGAACCACCTGCACGGAGGACCCACGGGATTCCACACGCGCGTCTGGGACGCCAAGCAGATGGGGCCGCGCACCCTCGCCCTCTCCTACATCTCTTCATACGGTGAGGAAGGCTACTCCGGAGAGTGCCGCATCAACGTGGAATACACCCTGACGGACGACAACGAACTCGTCATCGAGTATCTGGCCACGACCAACAAGAAGACCATCATCAACCTGACGCACCACGCCTTCTTCTCGCTGGCCGGCATCGCCAACCCCACCCCGGCCGTCGACAACGTGGAACTGCAGATCAACGCCGACTTCTATCTCCCCATCGACAACGTGTCCATCCCGACGGGAGAAATCCTCAAGGTGGAGGGCACGCCGTTCGACTTCCGCACGCCGAAAGCCATCGGACGCGACATCAACGCCGACAACGAGCAGCTGAAGAACGGTTCGGGCTACGACCACAACTACGTGCTCAACAAGAAGGAGGAGGGTGAGCTGAGCTTTGCCGCCAAGGTGAAGGAACCCAACAGCGGACGCACCATGGAGGTGTACACCACCGAACCGGGACTGCAGCTCTACACCGGCAACTTCGAGTCGGGAATCTCGGGCACACACGGCTCCACCTACCCCTGGCGCAGTGCCGTCTGCCTCGAAGCGCAGCACTTCCCCGACACGCCGAACCGCCCCTACTTCCCGTCCGTCGTGCTCCGTCCCGGCGAACAATACAAGCAGAAGACCATCTACAAGTTCGGTGCTGAGAAATAGGAAACAGGAAAACACACTACCTTATTAATAAGCAATGAGCAATCAGAAACAAAACGGAAGCATCGTCGCCATCATCACGATGTTCTTCCTCTACGCCATGATTTCCTTCGTCACGAATCTTGGCGCACCCATCGGCGTAATCTGGAAGAACCAGCCCGGCATCGACGGAAACAATATGCTGGGCATGATGGGTAACTTCATGAACTTCTTCGCCTACCTCTTCATGGGCATCCCCGCAGGAAAGATGCTGACCAAGGTGGGCTACAAGAAATCGGCACTCATCGGTATCGCCGTGGGCTTCTTCGGAGTGCTGGTACAGTATCTCTCCAGCTTCCCCGAGGGCATTCCCGGCTTCTGCGTGTACCTGTTGGGAGCCTTCATCTCGGGCTTCTCCGTCTGCATCCTGAACACGGTGGTGAACCCGATGCTGAACCTCCTCGGCGGCGGCGGCAACCGCGGCAACCAGCTCAACCTCATCGGAGGCACGCTGAACAGCCTCTCCGGCACGCTGACCCCGATGCTCGTCGGCGCACTCATCGGCGAGGTGACCAAGAGCACCCAGATGGCCGACGTCAACCTCGTGCTCTACATCGCCATGGCCGTATTCGCAGGAGCATTCTGCATCCTCACCTTCATCCCCATCGAAGACCCCGCACTGGGCAAGGTGACCAGCAAGACCGTCTTCGAACACTCGCCCTGGGCGTTCCGCCATTTCACGCTCGGCGTGATTGCCATCTTCGTCTACGTGGGCGTGGAGGTCGGCATCCCCGGAGCACTGAACTTCTACCTGTCTGACACGACCGAGAAGGGAGCCGGACTGCTGGCCAACGCCGCCACCATCGGAGGCGCAGTGGCCGCCATGTACTGGCTGCTGATGCTCGTGGGACGACTGGTGTCGGGCTTCATCGCCGGCAAGGTGTCCTCGCGACAGCTCATGCTGGGAGCCACCTTCCTCGGCATGGTGCTGATACTGGCCGCCATCCTGATGCCGAAGACCATCATCGTGGACATTCCGCTGTTCAACCTCATGACCTTCTCGCTGACCACCGCACAGGTTCCCGTCAGCGCACTGCTGCTCGTGCTCTGCGGCCTCTGCACCTCCATCATGTGGCCGTCCATCTTCAACCTCTCCACCGAGGGACTGGGCAAGTACACCGCACAGGCTTCCGGCATCTTCATGATGATGGTGGTGGGCGGAGGTGTCCTGCCGCTGGTACAGAGCTGGTTCTCCAACTTCACGGGCTATATGCCGAGCTACTTCGTCTATCTGCTCGCCATGGCCTATATGTTCTTCTACGCCGTCGTGGGCTGCAAGAACGTGAACAAGGACATCCCCGTGGAATAAACACCTTTTATCATTCATCAAGCAAACAAAGACAAAGACTATGGATATAGAATCAGTAAGAACACGCTTCGCCAAGCACTTCGACGGCAAGGCAGGCAACGTCTACGCCTCGCCGGGACGCATCAACCTCATCGGAGAACACACCGACTACAACGGCGGCTTCGTATTCCCCGGAGCAGTGGACAAGGGAGTGGTGGCAGAGATGCGCGCCAACGGCACGGAAGACACGGTGATGGCCTACGCCATCGACCTGAAAGACCGCGTCGACTTCAAACTCTCGGACCCCAACGGCCCGAAGGCCAGCTGGGCACGCTACATCTACGGCATCGCGCTGGAAATGAGGAAACTCGGAGTGCCCGTCAAGGGCTTCAACATTGCCTTCTCCGGCGACGTGCCCCTGGGAGCAGGAATGTCGTCGTCGGCAGCCATGGAAAGCTGCTTCGCCTGCGGACTCAACGACATCTTCGGCGACAACAAGGTCAGCCAGTGGGATATGGTGCTCGCAGGACAGGCCACCGAACACAACTACTGCGGGGTCAACTGCGGCATCATGGACCAGTTCGCCTCCGTATTCGGCAAGGCCGGCTGCCTGATGCGCCTCGACTGCCGCTCGCGCGAATTTGAATACTTCCCCTTCAAACCGGACGGCTACCGGCTGGTGTTGCTCGACTCCGTGGTCAAGCACCAACTGGCTGGCTCGCCCTACAACGACCGCCGCAACTCCTGTGAGAACGTGGTGCGCCACATCGCCGCCAAGCATCCGGAAGGCAAGTTCGAGACGCTGCGCGACTGCACCTGGGAACAGTTGGAAGAGGTGAAGGACGAAGTGGGAGCAGAAGACTACAAGCGCGCCAAGTTCGTGCTCGGAGAGAAAGACCGCGTGCTGGCCGTCTGCGACGCACTGACGGAAGGCGACTACGAGAAGGTGGGGGAAATGATGTACAAGACCCACGAAGGACTGTCGAAAGACTACGAGGTGTCGTGCGAAGAACTCGACTTCCTCAACGACATCGCCAAGGAATGTGGCGTGACAGGCTCGCGCATCATGGGCGGAGGATTCGGCGGATGCACCATCAACCTCGTGCGCAACGACCTCTACAAGCCGTTCATCGCCACGGCCAAGGAGAAATTCAAGGCCAAATACGGGCACGAGCCGAAAGTCTACGACGTGGTAATCGGCGACGGTTCCCGCAAGATTTGCTAAGGGCAGAACAACATAGTCCAATTACATAAGGAGAGCGGGAATGGAATCGCAGCCATCCCCGCTTTTTCAGTGTTCTGCGGTGCAATTTCTAAAAAATAGTGTAAATCTGACACTTTTCTATGAATTTTCTTTGCCAGTTCAAAAAATAGTCGTAACTTAGCAGGCAGAAATCAGAATGTAACTAAAAAACTAAAAGCATTTCACTATGAAGAAACTCAATTCAACGCTGGTAGGAATCGGAGTTACCGCTCTCTTTTCCGTAGCGTGCGCTTCCAACAAGCAGGAAGCCGCATTGACCGTATCGGGTCTTGACACGGCCAAGTTCGACACCCTCATCCAAGGAAAGCCCGTCGGGCTTTACGTGCTGAAAAACAACAACGGCATGGAGGTCTGCCTCACCAACTACGGCGGCCGCGTCGTTTCCGTCGCCGTACCCGACAGGAACGGAACGCCCACCGACGTGGTGCTCGGCTACGACAACATCCGACAGTACGCCGACACCATCAACTCGCCGTCGGACTACGGATCGTCCGTGGGACGCTACGCCAACCGCATCAAGGGGGCTAAGCTGTCCCTTTCCGGAACGACATACAGACTGAAAGCCAACGACGGCCCGAACTGCTTGCACGGCGGCGGAAACTCGGGCTGGCTGCACCAGGTCTACGACGTGACGGAGCAGAACGACTCGTCCGTGACGTTTACCCTCAAGGCCAAGGACGGGGAGAACGGCTTCCCCGGCAACGTGACCGCCACGGCCAAATACACGGTGAAGAGCGACAACACGCTGGACATCGAGTTCGGGGCGACAACGGACAAGGAAACGGTGGTCAACATGACCAACCACAGCTATTTCAACCTGAACGGCGACCCCTCGAAGGAAGGCTTCGACCAGATTATGTACATCAACGCCGACAAGTTCACACCGGCCAGCAGATTCTACATCCCGACCGGAGAAATCAAGGACGTGGAGGGCACACCGATGGACTTCCGCACCCCCACGGAAATCGCGAAGAAGGTGGACTACACCTTCGACCAGATTAGGAACGCCACGGGCTACGACCACAACTGGTGTCTGAACACCTACAAGGACGGAAAGGGCGACGACAAGACCGTGTGCGCCAGCCTCTATTCGCCGAAGACCGGCATCCTGATGGAGGTGTTCACCAACGAACCGGGAATGCAGGTCTACACCGGCAACTTCCAGGGCACGGGAATCGCCTGCAAGCACGGCATCAAGTACCCCAAACACGTCAGCGTATGCTTCGAGAGTCAGAAGTACCCCGACTCTCCGACCAAGGTGGCTGAGGGCGTGAAGGACTGGACGGACGCCACACTCAAGCCGGGCGAGCAGTACTACTCGCATCTGGCCTACAAGTTCAGCGTGAAGAAATAACAGAAAAAGACTATAACGACATCTAAAACACAGAAACGAAAAATGAACTGGAATGCAACAGAATTCGTATGGCTGGACTGGGCCGTACTCATCGCCGGAGTGCTCGGCGTAATATGGGCCGTATGGCACGCCATCGTGAAGGACAGGAGAGCGCAGAAGGGTGAAGACTCTTCGGCCTACCTCTTCGGAAAAGGCGAACCGTGGTACGTCATCGGTATGGCCATCTTTGCCGCAAACATCGGGTCGGAACACCTCGTAGGACTGGCCGGAACGGGCGCAAAGAGCGGCGTGGGAATGGCTCACTGGGAGATGCAGGGCTGGATGATATTGATTCTCGGCTGGCTGTTCGTGCCGTTCTACCAACTGCTCATCAACAAGATGGGAAAAATCATCACCATGCCCGACTTCCTCAAGTTCCGCTACACCCAGCGCACGGGTTCATGGCTCTCCATCATCACGCTGGTGGCCTACATCCTGACGAAGGTCAGCGTGACAGCCCTCACCGGAGGCATCTTCTTCGAGTACCTCTGGGGCTTGAATTTCTGGGTCGGGGCTATCGGACTGATTGTCCTCACCACCATCTTCACGGTGTTCGGCGGAATGAAGGGCGTAATGACGCTCTCCACCATCCAGACCCCGATTCTCGTCATCGGCTCGTTCCTGGTGCTCTTCCTCGGACTCTCCACCCTGGGCGGCGGCAGCATCGCCGAAGGCTGGACCAACATGATGGACTACTGTAACCAGCTCAACAACGGCTACGGAACGACCCACATGTTCCACTGGGAGGAGGGCGACTCCATGTATCAGGAATATCCCGGCTTCGTCGTGTTCCTCGGTGCCACCATCATCGGCTTCTGGTACTGGTGCACCGACCAGCACATCGTTCAGCGTGTGCTCGGACAGGTGCCCGGAGAGAGCAACGCCGAAGTGATGAAGCGCGCACGCCGCGGCACGATTGCCGCCGGTTTCTTCAAGGTGCTCCCCTGCTTCATGTTCCTGATTCCGGGCATGATTGCAGCCGCACTGGCACAGAAGGGCACCATCCAGATGGACCAGACCGACGCAGCCTTCGCCATCATGGTGAAGAGCGTACTCCCCGCCGGCATCAAGGGTATTGTCACCATCGGCTTCATCTGCGCCCTCGTGGCTTCGCTGGCCGCCTTCTTCAACAGCTGCGCCACCCTCTTCACCGAGGACTTCTACAAGCCGCTCAAGAAGGGAATGTCCGAAGCACACTATGTGTTCGTGGGCCGCGTGGCCACCGTCGTCGTGGTGGTGCTCGGATTCGCCTGGCTGCCCATCATGATGAAGATGGACACCCTCTACAACTACCTCCAGGGCATCCAGTCGCTGCTGGCTCCGGCCATGGTGGCCGTGTTCGCCATGGGTATCTTCTTCAAGAAAATCACGCCTAAGGCCGGTGAATACACCATGATTGTCGGCTTCCTCATCGGTATGCTCCGACTCGTCACCAATGTCTTCACCGACACCGGAAAGGCCGCCATGGACGGGGCTTTCTGGGACTGCACGGCCTGGTTCTGGCAGACCAACTGGCTCGTCTTCGAGTGCTGGCTGCTCGTGTTCCTCATCGTCTTCATGATTGTGGTAAGCTGCTTCACACCGGCTCCGAGCAAGGAACAGGTGGCCGCCATCACCTTCACCGCAGACTTCAAGAAGTCCATCCGGGAGAGTTGGGGTGCATTCGACATCATCGGCACACTCGTGGTCATCGGCCTCTGCGCCGCCTTCTACGCTTACTTCTGGTAAACCCCTACTCGGAAAGAACAGACCATGACGCAATTTTACAACGAATACTCCAAGGTTCTGGTGTCCGTCGACTGCATCATCTTCGGTTTCGACGGCAAAGACCTGCAGGTGCTGATCGGCAGGCGGCAGATGGATCCGGGGCGCGGCGAATGGTCACTCTACGGAGGATTCGTTGGAAGCAACGAGAACCTGGAGGATGCGGCCAACAGGGTCATCCTCGAACTCACCGGGATGAGAAACCTCTACATCAGACAGGTCGGGGCATTCGGCCGCATAGACCGAGACCCGGGCGAACGGGTCATCTCCATCGCCTACTGCACCCTGATCAACGTGGTGGACTACGACAACCGGCTGCGTGTGGAACACGGACTGGAATGGGTAAGCCTCAAGGAACTGCCGCAACTCTATTCCGACCACAACCAGATGATCAGCAACGCCATCGCACAGATCCGGCGACGCATCAACCACGAACCACTGAGTTTCCGGCTCCTGCCCGACCTCTTCACGCTGACGCAACTGCAACGCGTGTTCGAGGCCGTGCTGGGAGAGGAAATCGACAAGCGCAACTTCCGCAAGCGCGCAAAGGACATCGACTTCATCGAGAAGACCGCCCTCATCGACAAGGTCACGTCGAAAAGGGGGGCGGCCCTCTACCGCTTCAACAAGCGGGCATACGAGGAAGATCCGCTGTTTAACCTGAAATAGAAACAAAAACCATTAAACATCAAAGACCATGTTAGAAGAATTAAAGGAAAAAGTGTTCAAGGCTAACCTTGACCTCGTGAAACATAATCTCGTGCTCTTCACCTGGGGCAACGTGAGCGGCATCGACCGGGAAAAGGGGCTTGTCGTCATCAAGCCCTCCGGCGTGAGCTACGACTCCATGAAAGCCAGCGACATGGTGGTGGTGAGCCTCGAAACGGGGAAAGTGGTGGAGGGCGACCTCAACCCGTCTTCCGACACGCCCACCCATCTGGTACTGTACCGCGCCTTCCCGGAACTGGGCGGCGTAGTCCACACCCACTCCACCTACGCCACCGCCTGGGCACAGGCCGGCAAGGACATTCCCAACATCGGCACGACACACGCCGACTATTTCCACGACTGCATTCCCTGCACGGAGGCCATGACGGAGGAGATGATGGCGGAGTACGAGTACAACACGGGAGTCGTCATCGTCAACCGCTTCAAGAAGGGCAACATCAACCCGGTGCACACGCCGGGCGTACTGGTCAAGAACCACGGCCCCTTCACTTGGGGCAAGGATGCCGACGAGGCCGTCTACCACGCCGTAGTGGCAGAACAGGTGGCCAAGATGGCGTTCGTCTCGTTCTGCGTAAACCCCGACACGACGATGAACCCGTTGCTCGTGGAGAAGCATTTCAGCCGCAAGCACGGCCCCAATGCCTACTACGGACAGAAGAAACAACACTGACACTTTTTCTAAAGAAAACGGATACGATAACTATAAAACAACGACAATCATGATTAAAGCATTTGACAATTTCGAGATTTGGTTCGTCACCGGTGCACAGCTTCTCTACGGAGGCGAAACGGTGAAGATAGTGGACGGCCACTCCAAGGATATGGTGGACGGCCTCAACAACAGCGGCATCATCCCCATCAAGGTGGTCTACAAGGGCACGGCAAACTCTTCCGCCGAGGTGGAAGCCGTGATGAAGGCCGCCAACAACGACGACAAGTGCGTGGGCATCATCACCTGGATGCACACCTTCTCGCCGGCCAAGATGTGGATTAAGGGGCTGCAGGCACTCCAGAAGCCGCTCCTCCACTTCCATACGCAATACAACGCCGAACTGCCGTGGAAGGACATCGACATGGACTTCATGAACCTGAACCAGTCGGCTCACGGCGACATCGAGTTCGGCCACATCTGCACCCGTATGCGCGTGCCGAGAAAGGTTGTGGTAGGCTACTGGAAGAGCGAGGAGGCACAGAAGCAGATTGCCACATGGGCCCGCGTGGCTGCCGGCGTGGCCGATGCCCGCAACGTGCGCTGCCTGATGTTCGGCATGAACATGAACAACGTGGCCGTGACCGACGGCGACCGCGTGGAGTTCGAACAGCGTCTGGGCTACCACGTGGATTACTATCCGGTGTCTTCCCTCATGGAGTACTTCAAGAAGGTGACCGACGCAGAGGCTGACGCGCTCGTGGAGGAATACAAGAAGGAGTACACCATCAAGATTGACGAATCGGGCGAGGCAGTATATTGGGAGAAGGTGAAGAACGCCGCCAAGGCGGAGATTGCGCTGCGCCGCGTCTTGAAAGACGAAGGGGCCATCGCCTTCACCACCAACTTCGACGACCTCGGCGACGCGGACGTGAACGACCCGAACTTCTGCGGCTTCGACCAGATTCCCGGTCTGGCCTCACAGCGTCTGATGGCCGAGGGTTATGGCTTCGGCGCAGAGGGCGACTGGAAGACGGCCTGCCTGTTCCGCACGCTCTGGGTGATGAACCAGGGACTGGAGAAGGGTTGCTCCTTCCTGGAGGACTACACGCTCAACTTCGCCGAGGACAAGACGTCCAGCCTGCAGAGCCACATGCTGGAGGTTTGCCCGCTCATCGCCACCGACAAGCCCAAACTGGAGGTTCACTTCCTGGGCATCGGCATCCGCAAGTCGCAGACCGCACGCCTCGTGTTCACCTCCAAGACGGGCAAGGGCGTGAAAGCGACCGTGGTGGACCTCGGCAACCGCTTCCGCCTCATCGCCAGCGAGGTGGAGTGCATCGCTCCACAGGAAATGCCGAAACTGCCCGTGGCCTCAGCACTCTGGGTGCCGCAGCCTTCCTTCGAGATTGGTGCAGGGGCTTGGATTCTGGCCGGCGGCACACACCACAGTGCCTTCTCCTACGACATCACGGCGGAATACTGGGAGGACTTCTGCGAAATCCTCGGCATCGAGTTTGTCAACATCGACAAGGACACCACCATCCGCAGCATCAAGGAGCAGCTCCGCAACAACGAGATTTACTATATGCTCAACAAGGCATTGAAGTAATGTTTTTTTAAGTGTTGAATGTTGAGTGTTGAATGTTGAATTGCCTAACGGACAATCAGCAGGACACTCAAGGGCGCAAGCCTAACTCAACATTCAACATTCAACATTCAACATCAGAAAAAATGAGTAACGCAAAAACAACCATAGCATCGGGAAAGGCCGTCCTCGGCATCGAGTTCGGCTCCACCCGCATCAAGGCCGTCCTGATTGACGAGAACCACCGGCCTATCGCACAGGGTGCCCACGAATGGGAGAACCAGCTCGTGGACGGACTGTGGACTTATAGCATCGACGACATCTGGAAGGGACTGCAGGACTGCTATGCAGACCTCCGCGCCAATGTCCGCAAGGAGTATGACACCGAGCTGGAAACGCTGGCCGGACTGGGTTTCAGTGCCATGATGCACGGCTATATGGCCTTCGACGAAAAGGAGCAGATTCTCGTGCCCTTCCGCACTTGGCGCAACACCAACACCAAGAAGGCCGCCACGGAACTCTCCGCCCTCTTCAAGTACAACATCCCCCTGCGTTGGAGCATCAGCCACCTCTACCAGTGCATCCTCAACGGCGAGTCCCACGTGAAGGACATCAAATACCTGACGACGCTGGCAGGCTACATCCATTGGCAGTTGACGGGGGAGTTCGTGCTCGGCATCGGCGACGCTTCGGGAATGATTCCCGTCGACCCCGACACCAAGACCTACAACGCCACGATGGTGGAGAAATTCAACAGCCTCGTGGCCTCAAAGCACTACCTCTGGCAGTTGCTCGACATCCTGCCTGCTACACGCTGTGCAGGCGAGGCTGCCGGATGCCTGACCGAGAAGGGAGCTGCCCTGCTCGACGTGTCGGGCCACCTGAAGGCCGGCTGCCCGCTGTGTCCGCCGGAAGGCGATGCCGGCACGGGCATGGTGGCCACCAACGCCGTCAAGCAGCGCACCGGCAACGTGAGTGCAGGCACTTCGTCATTCTCCATGATTGTACTGGAGAAAGAGCTTTCCAAACCTTACGAGATGATTGATATGGTGACCACCCCCGACGGATCGCTCGTGGCCATGGTTCACTGCAACAACTGCACCAGCGACCTCAACGCATGGGTCAACATCTTCAAGGAGTACCAGCAACTGCTCGGTGTTCCCGTCGACATGAACGAGGTGTTCGGCAAGCTCTACAACCATGCGCTCACCGGCGATGCGGACTGCGGCGGACTGATTGCCTACAACTACATCTCCGGAGAACCCGTCACCGGACTGGCCGAGGGACGGCCTCTCTTCGTGCGGTCGGCCAACGACCATTTCTCACTCGCCAATTTCATGCGCGCCAACCTCTACGCCTCCGTCGCCGTACTGAAGATCGGCAACGACATTCTGTTCAACGACGAGCACGTGAAGGTAGACCGCATCACCGGCCACGGCGGACTCTTCAAGACCGCAGGCGTGGGACAGCGGGTACTGGCCGCCGCCATCAATTCGCCCATCTCCGTGATGCAGACGGCCGGCGAAGGCGGGGCTTGGGGCATTGCTCTCCTGGCGGACTATCTGGTGAACAACACGCAGAAGCTCAACCTCGCCGACTACCTCGAACACGCGGTGTTCAACGGCAACACGGGTACGGAAATCGCGCCCGATGCCGACGACGTGGCAGGGTTCAACGCCTACATCGAGAACTACAAGAGCGGACTGGCCATCGAACAGGCCGCCATCGTGGCTAAGAAATAACCTCATAAAAGCAACACTATGAAGCATCATCATTTCCTTCTGACGGCAGCTCTTGCCCTCTGCACCATGCAGGCGTCTGCCGACAACATCAAGGCCACACTCAAGGCCGACCAAGGCAAGAACACCATCAACCGTGAAATCTATGGTCAGTTTGCCGAACACCTCGGCTCGTGCATCTACGGCGGCCTTTGGGTGGGCGAGAACTCTCCCATCCCCAACGTCAACGGCTACCGCAAGGATGTGTTCGAGGCACTGAAAGCCCTCAACATCCCGGTGCTCCGCTGGCCCGGCGGCTGCTTCGCCGACGAATACCACTGGATGGACGGCATCGGACCGCGCGAGAAACGGCCCAAGATGCAGAACAACAACTGGGGCGGCACCATCGAGGACAACTCCTTCGGCACCCACGAGTTCCTCAACCTCTGCGAGATGTTGGGCTGCGAGCCTTACATCAGCGGCAACGTGGGTTCCGGCTCGGTGGAGGAACTGGCCAAATGGGTGGAATACATGACCAGTGACGGCGACACCCCGATGGCCAAGCTCCGCCGGCAGAACGGCCGCGACAAGGCGTGGAAGGTGAAGTACCTCGGCGTGGGCAACGAGAGCTGGGGCTGCGGCGGCAATATGCGCCCGGAGTACTACTCCGACCTCTACCGCCGCTACGCGGTATACTGCCGCAACTACGACGGCAACAAGCTCTATAAGATTGCCAGTGGTGCCAGCGACTACGACTACAACTGGACCAAGGTACTGATGGATCGCATCGGCAACCGGATGAACGGCGTGTCGCTCCACTACTATACGGCAGCGGGATGGAACGGTTCGAAAGGCTCTGCCACACAGTTCGACAACGACCAGTACTACTGGGCTTTGGGCAAGTGTCTGGAGATTGAAGAGGTCATCAAGAAGCACAAGGCCATCATGGACGAGAAAGACCCCAACGGTCGCATCGGCCTGCTGGTGGACGAATGGGGAACCTGGTGGGACGAAGAGCCGGGCACCATCCGCGGACATCTCTATCAGCAGAATGCCTTGCGCGATGCTTTCGTGGCTTCGCTCTCCCTCGACGTGTTCCACCGCCACACCGACCGTGTGAAGATGGCCAACATCGCCCAGGTGGTCAACGTGCTGCAGTCCATGATTCTGACCGACCAGAAGGGCACAGGCCACATGGTGCTCACCCCGACCTATCATGTGTTCAAGATGTACACGCCCTTCCAAGAGGCCACCTATCTGCCCATGACACTGGCCTGCGACACCATCAAGGTGCGCCACGAATATTTCACGCCCATGGATGCGGAGAAAGCCAACGGCTACCGTCCGCTGCCGCTCCTCTCCGGTTCGGCCGCCAAGACCAAGGACGGACAGATTGTCATCGCGCTCACCAATGTGAGCCTCGACAAGGAACAGACCGTCGACATCGCCCTTGAAGGCACAACGGCCAAGACGGTCAGCGGACAGATTCTGACCGCCAAGAACGTGGCTGACTTCAACGACTTCGAGCACCCCGACCGCGTGAAGCCGGTCGACTTCAAGCAGGCCAAGCTCAAGAAGAACGTGCTCTCCGTCAAGATGCCGGCCAAGAGCATCGTGGTGATGACCCTGAAATAAGTACAAGTGACACGCAATTCAACTAACATTATCAAAACAACACAGTTATTATGAACGACAACAAAATCATGAACAGGGCTGCCGACAACATCCGAATCCTCGCAGCCTCAATGGTAGAGAAAGCCAAGTCCGGACACCCCGGCGGAGCCATGGGTGGTGCAGACTTCATCAACACGCTCTACAGTGAATTTCTCGTATACGACCCCGAGCAGCCCGAGTGGGAAGGCCGCGACCGCTTCTTCCTTGACCCCGGCCACATGGCTCCCATGCTGTACTCGCAGCTCGCCCTCATCGGCAAGTTCACGCTGGAGGATCTCCAGAACCTGCGCCAGTGGGGTTCGGTCACTCCCGGACACCCGGAGCGCGAACTGGCCCGCGGCATCGAGAACACGTCGGGTCCCCTCGGTCAAGGCCACTGCTACGCCGTGGGAGCCGCCATCGCCGCCAAGTTCCTCAAGGCCCGTATGGGCGACGTGATGGGACAGACCATCTACGCCTACATCTCTGACGGCGGCGTGCAGGAGGAGATTTCGCAGGGCGCAGGACGCATCGCCGGCACCCTGGGACTGGACAACCTCATCATGTTCTACGATGCCAACGACATCCAGCTCTCCACCCGGACGGAAGTGGTGACCTGCGAGGACACCGCCAAGAAATACGAGGCATGGGGATGGTACGTGCAGAAGATTGACGGCAACGACGTGGACCAGATCCGCGAAGCCATCCGGAACGCACAGAAAGAAACCGCACGCCCCAGCCTGATTATCGGCCACTGCGTCATGGGCAAGGGTGCCCGCAAGGCCGACAACAGCAGCTACGAGAGCAACTGCGCCACTCACGGTGCACCCCTCGGCGGCGATGCTTACATCAACACAATGAAAAACCTCGGAGCCGACCCGGAACAGCCGTTCCAGATCTTCCCCGAGGTGAAGGAACTGTACGCCAAGCGTGCAGAAGAACTCAAGAAGATTGTGGCAGAACGTTACGCCAAAAAGGCGGCTTGGGCAAAGGAGAATCCGGAGAAGGCCAAGCAACTGGCTGAATGGTTCAGCGGCAAGGCTCCTCAGATTGACTGGAGTCTCGTGCAGCAGAAGGCCGGTGCCGCCACCCGCGGAGCCAGTGCCACGGTGCTCGGCGTACTGGCGGAGCAGGTGCCCAACATGATCTGCGCCTCTGCCGACCTCTCGAACTCCGACAAGACGGACGGCTTCCTCAAGAAGACCCACGACATCGTGCGCGGCGACTTCAGCGGAGCCTTCTTCCAGGCCGGTGTGGCCGAGCTCACCATGGCCTGCTGCTGCATCGGCATGGCACTCCATGGCGGTGTCATCCCCGCCTGCGGCACCTTCTTCGTGTTCTCCGACTATATGAAGCCCGCCGTCCGCATGGCCGCTCTGATGGAGCTACCCGTGAAGTTCATCTGGACCCACGATGCCTTCCGCGTCGGTGAGGACGGCCCCACCCACGAACCCGTCGAGCAGGAGGCACAGATTCGCCTAATGGAGAAACTGAAGAACCACCACGGACGCAACTCCGTACTCGTCGTGCGTCCTGCCGATGCCGAGGAGACGACCGTGTGCTGGCGCATGGCCATGGAGAACACTGCCACGCCGACAGCCCTCATCTTCTCCCGTCAGAACATCGAGATGCTGCCCGAGGGCAACGACTACAGCCAGGCCACCAAAGGCGCATACGTCGTGGCTGGCAGTGACCCGGACTACGATGTCATCCTGTTGGCTTCCGGTTCCGAGGTGTCCACACTGGAGGCCGGAGCTGCCCTGTTGCGCAAGGACGGCGTGAAGGTCCGCGTCGTCAGCGTACCGTCGGAAGGCTTGTTCCGCAGCCAGTCCAAGGAATATCAGGAGAGCGTGCTGCCGGCCGGAAAGAAGAAGTTCGGCATGACAGCCGGACTGCCCGTCACGCTGGAAGGTCTCGTGGGAGCCGACGGCACCGTATGGGGACTCAACAGCTTCGGCTTCTCCGCTCCTTACAAGGTACTCGACGAGAAGCTCGGCTACACCGGTGAGAATGTCTACAAGCAGGTGAAAGCCCTCTTGGCGTAACCACCGACCGTTAAGACTGTAAGACCATGGAAGTGAAGACAGTTGGCGTGGCATGCGACCACGCAGGATTTCCGCTCAAGCAGTTCGTGCTGCAGTATCTGGAGGCACACGGCTATCCGGTCAAGGACTACGGCACCTGGAGCGACGCTTCGGTCGACTATCCCGACTTCGGCCACGCCCTGGCCAGGGGCATCGAGAGTGGTGAGGTCTATCCCGGCATCGGCATCTGCGGTTCGGGCGAAGGCATCGCCATCACGCTCAACAAGCATCAAGGCGTACGTGCCGGACTGGCTTGGATTCCCGAGATAGCGCATCTCATCCGTCAGCACAACGATGCCAACGTGTTGGTGATGCCCGGTCGCTTCATCGACAACAGGATGGCCGAGAAGATCATGGACGAATTCTTCAAGACCTCCTTCGAGGGCGGACGCCACCAGAAGCGTGTCGACAAGATTCCCGTAAGGGAGTAGTCTCAACAGAGGGGCACTCCCCTCCCCTATCAACGACAGTCCCGGACTCGCTGGTACGCAGTCCGGGACTGTCGTATTGTTTATTTTCCTCCCAAGACAGAGTTCCGTAAGCATGATGAGCAGCCTTCCGAGCAGGCACCAAAGAGCGTTCATCGCCCCTTTTAAGATTACCAGATTCACACGGATGCTCTCCTTGAGAATCAGCTCCGTGCCGGACGTTCCGATGCGGTGGCGAATCAGTTTTACACTACAAAGTGTACAAAATTTTGTTGACATGATCAAATTAAAAATAAGTTATTTTAATTATAACTAGGTATTTAACTTTAATTTAATGGGCGACCAAGTACTGTCAAAATGTTTCTCTCATCTCTACGCCTGTATGTATTAACTACTACCTTTTAGCTAACGAACGCAGACCATAAATAACAATGTTAGGAAAGAAACGGTAGGAATCCAAAGGAAATATTCTGGAATGCCGCCATAAATCCCCGCATCGCCTTACAAACGCCTTAGTTTTCCTAACCACAAATGAAGAACTATTGTCCCTATTATGCCCAAAATTCCCAACTTCTATGATAAAGTCACTTATTCGGTCTGCTTTTCTTTTCCATTTGATTCCAGGTGTATAAAAAGGCATCGCCTCCGCAGGCATCCCTAAATAGTCCACGGAAAAAGCACCGAATGCCTTCCATTCGCTCATCAAACCCATCAGGCGTAATCGTTTCTTCAACAAAGTCAAATCTATCTCACCTCTATACGTCCACAGTAACCTATTCCAGTCACATATCTGCCTCAACCCTATGCCTCCTTTGTAGAAATGACCAAGGAAATGTGTAAACGTATATATAATATCATTATTTGCATCTAACAAAAAAACGAGAACATTGCCATTCTCCCAGGACCTTACCGCACCTTCAAAGAATGTTTCATCCATCACGCCTTTTAGCACCTTGTTAATTCTATGCGACAAACTGCCATGAAGAACACCATGCAACTCTACCACCCGGCCATCAATTGTCATCCCCTGATGTTTGGATGTCATGCTTTCTTCTTCTACTTTTGTTGCCTTGGGCTTCAGTAGTGGTTTAGCTCGTTCGTAATTGTCGCTACTCAGAAATAAATCAATATCACCACATGTGCGCCATAGCGGACGCTCATAGCACTGGGCCGACCCTTGTCCCTTTACCAGAAGTGTATATATCTCCTTTTCCCTAAGATACTTTATTAATTCTCCTATATACAAATTCATCTCCTTATTACATTGCGCCATTTGCAACGTAACTCCAAAGAAATTAAATTTTACAATTTGTGGTACTTCATAATCTGTTATATGCTCAATACCTGCCATAACAAGCACAACTACTGACTGTTCTTCGGCTATCCTGTATATATCATCCCATTGGATCTCATGATACGGTTTAAACCGGGCCTCTGTTTCCCAAAGTCCGGCCCGGATTAGAGAATAGAAAATTTGTTCTGTCTCTCTGCCTTTCATTTAATCTGCTAATCTCAAACTAATTTTTCTGCATCTTTAAAACTTCTCTCCTTGTTATAGAATTCCGAAAAATCTTTTTCTGTATCCCATTTCAAGGCATGCTGTTTCCATTTGATACGCTCTGCAGATGGAGGAGAGGAGTCATATAGTCTCCAAAAACTTCTGTCAGAAATTCGTGGAGTCTGTAGGGAGCGTTAAGTTCAGCCTTTTCAAAACGTACCCTTGACGAGTGCTCAAACCAATCCCTTTGATATATCCCTCTCTTGTACAGTGCCTGTCACAAAAAATTACATACCAAATCTGATTTTTCATTCCTATAGCGATATACTTGTTTCAAACCATAGCTAACCATTAAGCGTTTTGGTAGGAATCTCGCTACATTTAGTAAGAATTGACGTATTCCGTGTTGCCTGTTATAGTCTCTCATGCTCATACCTTTTACTACTACACACTTAGCCCAAAAACATTGCCACCATTGTTTTACTCTACTATTAGGGCAAGTGTGAAGCATGAATATATCTACAAAGATTCCCTGATGAATATTCCAATCTTTTGTCCGGTCCTCAATATAGGTAGTTCCGTTTAATCTGAGTTTGGGACAGGACACCATCCCATTTTTTTGAAGACCATATTCTTGGAGGTAGAATTTTTGTTTGTCACCTTCTTTGTTAAATGCCTCCCTAAACTTTTCATAGTTAGCTGGGGGCATAAAAATATCCAAGTCGTCATCCCATGGTATAAACCCACCATGCCGTTTAGCTCCAAGTGCAGACCCTCCCATTAAGCAGTAGTTTATATTGTGCTCCTTACAGAACTTATCAATATATACTGCTATCTCCAAAATTCTGTCCTGAAATACAACTATTCCGTACTCGTCAGGAAGACCTTCTCTCATGTAATACATAACTTAACTGTTAATTTTCCAACCCATTTGGGCAAATTGTAATATATCAATCTTTTCCAATCTCTCTTTGGATGGAGAATGGTTTTGGCAGCTTCGTCAAAACCATTCTCTTTTATCATTTTTAGTAGCCTCTCTCTTCCATTTGGTATTTGTCCCCCTGTAAATCGATTTTCAGATTTAATGTCATCCCATTCCATCGTAAAGACTTCCATCTGCGATTTGCAATCTTCAAATAATTCCACTCCTCGCATCGTGTTACACAGAAACATCGATACTCCCTTAAATCTATCGATCCCCTTCTGGAATTTTTATTGTATGGAAGTCACCTATAGTGATGTCTGCATTTCTCTCACTGGTCGCATAGGGGCATTTATAACAAATTTCCCTACACAACCATTGCTTGCAGTATGCATTAGAATAGGGAAAATACAGATATAAGCCTTCTCTTTTGATTTTGCACCCTTTTCTTATCCCTTCATATTGAAAATAATGAGACGATGCAGCTCCTTTTTCTTTTTTGTGCCTAAACTCAAAATCTTCAATCTTAATTCCTTCCCTTCTTTCAATATATTCTATAGACTGCGTGAACAACCTCTGATTCCCGACGCCGTGACAAACAAATTCTATGCAAATAAGGTTTAGAGAAATCTAACGGTGATTTTTTCGTCTTGTCTGGAGACAAATGGCGCGATTTTTTTGCTTGGTGACAAATACGCGTAATAAGTTATAAAACAGAGTGTTTGCGAGAACCGAGTCCAACAATGATACTTGCAGACTTAAATGTCATCTCGGTGGAAGGGCTCAAATGAAAGTAAAGACATATGGTTACTTGTGAACCAAAAAAGTCTGATGAAGTTTGAAGGGGTTTTTACCCGGTTTTCTGGTCATTTTGGTGGATTTTACCTCGAAGTTGAGCGTTAAAAAACATTAAACGCAAAAACTCCGACAGGGGATGCCCGCACCACCACGAAAATGGCGGTTTGAGGGGCATTCGGAACGAGAAAAGTAATGTTTCTTGACAGAAATTCCACGTTGACAACTTTTACTTGTTCCCATATATGATTACTCGTGAAATTGCCATTTTCGGCGTTTTTGCGGTTCTCAGCCCCTGAAAAGGTAAATTTGCAGAAAATTAAAAATTTCAGCGGTCAATTCCGCTATAAAATGGAGTAATATGGCAACGATAAAGTATGAGGTGCTTCGG
The DNA here is from genome assembly GCA_963651005.1 of Oscillibacter sp. MSJ-31. Lineage (GTDB taxonomy): Bacteria > Bacteroidota > Bacteroidia > Bacteroidales > Bacteroidaceae > Prevotella. The sequence goes on along the minus strand of CAVJNH010000016.1, from coordinate 10,354 downwards.
CACAACATGAGAAAGGACAAGACGTGGAACGTTGTCATCAGGGTCACGCACAAGAGGGTGATGAAGTACATACCCACCACGGTGTTCGTGACCAGGGATGAGCTGACCTCTTCCTTCAAGATTAAGAACTTCCAGAAGCGGGAGAAGTGCGAGGACATCCTCCGCATCTACCGCAAGCGTATCGAGGAGGAAGACCTGGAGCTGTACGACATGTCCGCAGAGGAGCTTGTCAGGCGCATCACCCGCAAGGACATCGTGAAGCCGACTTTCGTGGACTTCTCTGAATACTACGAGAAGTGGATCAAGACGCATGAGGACGAGATAAAGGGCATAGACAACTACAAGACTGCCCTGCACTCATTCCAGAAGTTCATGGGACGCAAGGTTATCAACTGCAACGAGATTACCGTAAGGCTGATGGAGTCCTATGTCCGCTGGCTGGGCAACAAGCACCGTACGGCCAACCTCTACACCATCTGCATCAAGCGAGTGTTCAACGATGCCCGCGAGACGTACAATGACAACCTCGAAGGTGAGGAGGTCATCAAGCGTTCCCTGGAGTTCTTCAACCCTCCTGTCCATGTCTGCACGGAGAAACGTGCCATCTCGCTTGAACACCTCAGGGCCTTGGCTGCCATTCCCGATGAAGAGCGCTCCAATTCGAGCCGCAACGTCGCGCGTGACGGGTTCCTTATCTCTTTCATGATGATGGGTGCCAACAGCATTGACATCTATTCATGCAAGTGGGATGGTGAGGGCAACATCACCTATGACCGCGCCAAGACGAAGGACAGGAGACCCGACCACGCCCGTATCGTCATCAAGCCACACCCACTGCTCATGCCTCTTATCAAGAAGTATGCCTATGTCCTTGACAAGAAGGAGCGCTATGTGTTCCGCTTCAACCGCATGTACAACAATCCCACTGCGTTCAGCTACAACCTGAACCGTGGGATGAAGGAGGTCGGGAAGATGATTGACGAGGAGGGCCTGACTTTCTATGCAGCCCGCCACACGATGGCCACCATAGCCTTCAACAAGACGGACATTGACAAGATAACCATCCACGACATGCTGAACCATCAGCTGCCTATGTACAAGATTACGGACATCTATATCAAGAAGGACTTCCGCAAAATCAACGAGGCTAACTTCAAGCTCATTGACTTTGTGTTCAATGACATGGAGAAGGAGAAGGCAGGCACCCATCAGGACAAGCAGCAGGGCGGTGACTTCCTGACGGGTGACTTCCTGACGAACGTTGTCGATACGGTGGTGGACATCATCTGGCAGCTGACTCCACAGGACATCAACACCCGGAAGTCATGGAATGTGGAGGTCAAGGTGGCATACAAGGGTCAGAGCAAGTTCATTGGCACATCCATCTTTGTGTCGGAGAACGATGTTTCCGAGGACGGCCAACTTATCAGCGAATATCTTGTCAAGCGGTGCGAGGCTCTGGTCAACTCCTGTAGGGAGCGTATCAGCCGACTGGACTTGAAAGCAGCGCAGTATGACATAAATGATTTGGTGAACAAACTGCTGTCGTAGGTGAACAGATATATAGTTCTGGCAACGTTCAATTGACACGATTACATGATAATAGCTATCAAATATAATGTACACGCGTACACGCGAGGAATAGCAAATTAACAACAAGTAGAATACGAATATGGCAACATTGAAGATTGAGGTATCAAAGACTACCGTAAGCAGGAAGGGAACCTGTGAAGTGGGCATCCGTCTGTATCATCACCACCAGAAGCGGCTGATAGAGACGGGCATCTATGTTTCCCAGACGGAGATGACCAAGAAGTGGACTATCCGCAATGAGTTGGTGAAGCGCAAGGTCAAGGCCCTGCTGAAGGAGTACAATGAAAGGCTTAAGCAGCTGGAGCTTGACCAGTATGACATGAACATCGATGCCGTTGTCAACTATATCACTGGCGAGGGGGATGTCAGCATTGACATCATCCAGTACAGGCGCGAGTGGATCAAGGAGCATGAGGACCAGAAGTGCAGCAGGAACCACCTTGTGGCTCTCAACGCCTTCGTCAAGTTCGTCGGTCGTGACAGCTACATGTGCACCGACATCAGCAAGGTATTCATGAAAAGCTTCGAGAAATGGCTGGGCGACAAGAAGACGGCCCGCAGCGTCTATCCTCAGGTCATCAAGCGGATGTTCAACTCGGCAAAGCAGCGTTACAACGAGGGACGCGAGGAGAACAAGGTCATCAAGTGCACCTTGGAGTTCTACAAGCCTCCCCGTGTGGAGATTCAGACGGAGAAACGTGCTCTGCCTGTGGATATTGTCCGTGCCATTGCAAACCTGCCTGATGACCCGGAGGGAAGGGCTGTCGCAGACCTTGCTCGCGATGTCTTTACAATCTCGTTCATGCTGATGGGTACCAACGCCATAGACTTGCTGGAGTGCAAGTGGGATGAGCGTGGGAACATCACCTACGACCGTGCCAAGACGAAAGACAGGCGGCCAGACTATGCGCGTATCGTCATCAACCCGCATCCGCTGCTGCTGCCGCTAATCAAGAAATACAGGTGTACCCGCCACAAGAAGAGGAACTATGTGTTCAACTTCAACTACATCTACATGGATCCTACGAGTTTCAACCAGGTGGTCAACCATGGACTGAAGATTGTGGGCGAGAAGGTCGGTGTGTGCCCGGGCTGCAGTTCTATGCGGCAAGGCACTCGATGGCGACCATCGCCTACAACGAGGCAGGTATCGACAAGTGTACCGTGCATGAGATGCTGAACCACAAGGTGCAGGTGCTGACGGTCACGAACATGTATATCCGTCAGGACTTCTCACGCATCAACGATGCGAACTTCCGGCTTATCAACTATGTGTTCGAGTATCACCTGCTGTCGAACAGCCGCCTGAAGGAGCTTGGAGGCAAGGAGGGTGACTTCCTCACGTCTGTCCATGAGGACATGGTGACGTTCCGTTACTATGTTGACCCGCTCCTGAAGCATGAGGACGAGCAGCTGGGAATCTGCCTCAACATGGCCTATCGCGGCCAGAGCAGGGATATTGCCACTCCGCTGACGGTGACGAACAAGGATGTGAACTCACGGTATCAGATAGTGTCAAAGCATGTCGTGGAGGAATGCGAGGCACTGATTGACCGCTGCAACAGCCGCTTAAAGAAGACGGACTTGTCGGCAGTGAACCTCTCCATCTTCGATGTCATGCGGATTCTTGCAGGAGAGTAGGCCGACAACAATGTTACAGAATTAGAATCAACTCAATATCAACAACTTAAAAAATTATATCGTATAAAAAAAGAACCTGATAGCATGGACGGACGAGCCTGTTATGGATGTGTCCGTAGAGAACGAGAACATGGATGGCGGTTTCGGCATGGAGCATGAGCAGCCGCATGCCGATGAAGAAGAGAAGGATGAGACTGACTCTGTTCAGGTCAAGAGACCGACGAAGAAGGAGCTTGACAGGGAGGAAGGCCGCAGGGGTAACGAGCGCAAGCCAAGCAATCGTGAGACTTATCGCTCTGTTCCGGGTGAGCCGGACTCCACGCCCAGCGTTCCCTATCGGCCTGGAGTAGCCCGTGGCAGTCATCGTCCCACTGGGGTTCAGGGCTATGTGAACCCTGAGAGAAGCAAGAACACGTCACGTTCCAGAAGTTCAAGGGAGGGAACCCGTTCCAAGGGTACACGAGCCGCCTATCCCGCCAATGTAGGACGAGGTGAGAGACGTAACTTCCAGAAAAGAGGAGGTATTCAGGAGCGTCCTGACAGAAGGGCTGGCAGAAAGGAGTTTATTGAGCATGAGGAGAAGATGTCACGGCTGGAAGCTTCGCTACATGAGTTCTACCCCACCTCAGAGATTACCATTCAGAAGAAGGAACTGGACGAAGAGCCTGTGGTTCCCATCAAGAAGTGGACTAACGATGACTTGCCTCTGGAGAAGTTTCAGACGGAAGGTGTCGGACAGCTCAGCGAGAGTGAGCTGCTGGCCATCATCATGGGCAACGGCCCGAAGGAGTTCCCGACGGTCGAGCTTATGAATCAGGTGCTGGATGACTGCGGCAATGACCTTTCCCGACTAGCCAAGAAGACCGTCGAGGAACTGATGTTCTATCGCGGCATCGGCAAGAACCGGGCTATCGCGATAGTCACGGCCTGCGAGTTCGGGAAGCGTTTCAGGAGCACGGCTCCAGAGGAGAAGCCGGTACTGAAGGATGCACTGGCCGTTGGCAACTACATGATACCGCAGTTGGAAGACCAGGACGTGGAGGAGTTCTGGGCATTGTTCCTCAATCCGAGGCACGAAATGCTCAAAAGAGTCAGGATCTGCCGGGGAGAGGTGTCGGAGAATGCCGCAGACCCAAGGAACATCATGCGATTCGGGGTGCTGTACAACGCAACCCATATCGTCACCGTCCATAACCACATCAGCGGCAATCCCTCCCCTACCAAGTTCGACAGCATCATTGCCGCAAGGCTGGCAAGGGCAGCGGAATCAGTCCGCATGACCCTTCGCGACCACATCATCCTTGCGGATGAACGCTACTATTCCTTTGCCGAAAACAAGAAACTGTAACCGTCAAACGGCATCTTAGAATACAATTATGGCCCGATACTTTTCTGTCAGTACCGAGCCATAATTATTTCTCATACATTACTCCTTTTTTCGGAGAATCATTTCATCTTGGTATTAACTCTTATCCCATTTTTTGATTCAGAGTAAGATGATATATAATTCTGCTCGTCAAGGAACTTAACAAGTCTCATAGTTTTGTCATTCTTGGGAATCTCTGGTTTCTTACCCTTTTCTGCAATTTCTTTATATTTCCCTGGCAAAGTATTAATAAAAGCCGAAATAACTGACTCATCAAAGGTGTTTTTTTCTAATGTATAAACGAGTACATGAATCTTTTCCTCTGTCTTAGTTGAAAGCATCATCACCTTTAAAAGGAGATCCACATCTAGATTAATCTCTTTCACTGTCAACACATCAATAACGACATTCGCCAATACTTCATTCAAGATCTCCTTCTTGAAACACGGAATGATAGCAGCTTTATCATTAACATTCAATCCTGATTTCAATAATCCAAGTGCCACATCAGTAGTATAATTCACTTTTTCTGGCTCTTTTAAGAACTCACGCTTATTCTTCAACAAGTAAGCAACGACAGCATTGCTTGAATAATTGCTCAATAAATCAGTAGTATTCTTTTCCTGGAAAAGAAGCATTCCTTTTTCAATCATTAATAAAACACGCCTTTCTTCAACCGTTGATATTCCAGTCAGATTCCATCTGGTAAACTGATTGATAATCTTGTAGTATGATTCATAGGTCAAAACATCACTCTTTATTAAAAGCCTTAGCAACATGCGTTCATCATCCTCTGGATTTTGCGGCACATTCAGCCCAGCCAACTCATCTACATGTCTTTCAATAAAAGTCACCAATACATCGTCTGTAGTCTTTTCACTGACATTATTTAAATAACGGATGATAGTTGGCCATACAGGCTCTAACACATCACACTTTAATGCCAACGTCTTCAATTTCTTCTGTTCTAAATTCTCTATTGCAATTTTGTTTCGCTGTCTCTGCAAATATGCAATCTTTTCATTTTCCTTAGCCTTTGGTGACAACAATATAGCAATGATTGTATCTTCACTTTCCTTTTCAGCTTCTGGTGTTGAAAAAACCGATTTCAAGCAATCACCAAGGTTCTCTTCAATTCTCTCCACTAGCTCGTTGCACTCTGTTTCAGTTACAAGCCTATACGAAACAGAATCAAAATCCGAATTCAACAAATAAGACACCAGAATAATCACATTTTGCCTTGTTAGTGTATAGGAGTTGGTTTCAACAACAGTCTTAAGTATGTTGTCGGACGAACTTTTCAGTTCCTCAAACAAATAGTATCCCTCGCTTATTAATTCAACCCAATTATCTTCACTGACATCCAATAAATGATCTGTCATAAACGAGAAGTGTTGGGATAGCCATTTCTGACTAGCTTCACAGCTTTGCTCTTTCTCTGCATACTTAAACCAACTCAGTTTTAAGCTCAGCTTCTCATCATCATGTTCATTAATAACATGCCAAAGATTTTTATGATGGCTATATAATTGGCCAAACACCACATCAAGCCCCCTCCCTTTTTGAAAATAGTCAGCAAGGAAATCAAATTTATTTCCTTCCACAGCAGTTCTCAATATGACAAGCAAACGCATCAAGTTTAGCCTGTCATTTTGATTTTGTGCCAGATAATCTACCAAATCAACATTCAATATTGCATTCCGGCGATAGATGGAATTTGGTATTTCCACCAGACAAGCCTCTACATTATTAATATGGTAATCATATGGGTGAGCCTTTCCAAGCTTCAAATCTAGGACAAAATTCCAATCATGTGCATCTATAAAGTTATCGTAGAAATATGAAATATAGTCATAATAGTTTTCGTCAATATAATCATTCACAACCAAATACTCTATCATTGGGGGTACTTTCAATGCCTTGTAATCTTTATTTGAACTATAGTCCATATTATCCATTAACTGGCCAAGCGTCTGTGAACGAATGTCTTCTTTCCTTATATCAATGAATTCTGCTTTCTCCAATTCTTCAAATGTTGCCCGTAAAGCATTCAATCGTTCATGATAAGTCATCGCAGAATCTACATTCTTCTCCACATCCGCAAATGCAATACTTGCAGCCCCTTGCTTTGTCTGAGTACCACGGTAGCCATCATGTACCATGTATGTATACTTTATATCATTAGTCCCGATAAGTCTCTCAAACAATTTTTCGTTTGCAGCCACATCCTTTGTCGTGTAACTACCGTCACCAATTTTCCAATTTTGTAAAGCAAAGTCAACACGTTCCCTATAAGCATCCAGATAAATCAATCTTAACTCAGACTCTTTCAGGTGTCGTTCCTTCTTATGCTTTTCTTGTAATTCGCGCTTCCTTTCGTTTTCCGCTTCCAGTTCCGATATTCTTTCAGAAACGAAAACATCCTTTAGGTTAAGCAACTCGTAAGCTACTCCCTTACAATCATGGAGGTCTGCAAAATCCCTTGGGAAATAGTTCTTATACACTATCATACCAAGTAACTTCTCGCTGCTGATACCTTTCTCAAGTTTCTCTCGATACTGTACATACTCATTAGCAATATTTTTCAATAGGCGCATATCATGCAAGAAAAAGCCCAATTCTCTCAAATGGATATCTGCTATATCCGTAACGCCTCGCTCAGCAAGTTCCTCTTTTAGCTGATTCTTTGCATTCGAACGATTGATAACAGGAATCACTGAGGTGACATAGTCAAAGCACTTCACCCGCTCTGCATCTTGAAACATGTCATCCCTCACCGCATAGACAAAGAAAATTTTCCTCCCCACTACCTTCGATTCATTCAGTAGTAAATTAAGTTCGCGCAGTTTAAGGAAAATATCAGTTGTTTCAAAACGATCTAAATCTTCAAGCATTACCACATCATAGTCTGTTTGCTCAAAGAAGTACAGTATTTCGTCAAGATGTTTATTGAAGATGGATGTATTTTCTACAATCTCTATTTCGCCATCCTTCAAATTTAGTTTATTCAGCCTACTGTTACTGATGGCCGGTACAATGAGCGAAATCAGTTCGTAGGAGAACCACAGCAGATATAAGATGCTCACAGCATCACCCATAACATTCATCCAATTCTTACCAAGCAGTTTGCACAGCCATTCCACTTTAAGACATGTGGGCTCAAACACGATAATGACAGCAAGAAAAGCCACAATTAAGGCAATCGTCGCTTTTATAACCTGCTTTTCAGGCAACTGGAAAATCCTTTTGAAACGTGAATTAGGGAGTGTTACCTGCTTTTCCTTATAGATGAGCTGTTGAAGAATACTATATTCAATCAGCCTATCAAGGTTCAACTTGGTTAGTTTTTCATTTCCCTGTTCATTCCCATTCCCTTCAGGTCTATCATCGTCAGGATTCTTGGGTTCTTCTTTTTCTTGTGCTTTCTGGTCTACTGGTTTCAGGGTAGCAAGTGAAATATTTAGATAATGATGAGCAGGGAAATCATCTTTTAAAGTTATAAGGATAGAACTTTTCCCCGAGCCATACGGTCCTGTCAATGCAATATTTGTAGCATCCCCTTTTTGGATGCGCTCTTCTATATCAAGCACACTCTGATAGGCCTTTTCCTCTTTTCCGATTCTCTGAGGCTGAAGGCTTGTCTGAGTCGATATCTTTTTATCAGAAGGTCTGTCGCTCATTTTGTGTTCTAATACAATTATAACTTTTTATAGGCGAAGGGTTTATATCGTGAGTCCTTGCATTCTTTATCGCAGTTCCTATCAGAGGGATGTACGCATGGTAATTGTAGCCTCCAGGATTCAAATCACCCAGAGCCTTCTTCAGATTCTGAGACTTACTGCAATCAATACTTGACAGGTCATCCAATTTGTGATAAAGCAGCCACGCCTCGAAGCATGGGTTGCTCACAATCAACGATGTGCATGGATGTTTCTTACAGAAATCTGCCAATGAATTAATATTGACTTGGAACCACCGATCTACGTCTATTACACACCAGAGGGTATCGTTATCCGCTTCAGACAGGCCTTCGTCATTGATATATCTCTCCATTCGAGCCTGAACATGGTCAGGAGAAGAACCATTTTCTTCTGTGGTCTGAGGGATGTTCACCACTTTAATCCTATCCACAATGTCAAAAGGCATAAGGTATTCAACCTCACGCTTTGAACCTTCGGAAACTATGACGAAAAGGTTATAATCCCTAACCTTTCCTTCTTCCTTGTAAATACCTCTACTCTTATACGGCATCTTCAGTATCCCATTTTAAATCATCAGTCTTTGACAGGAAAGGAATCGCACCAAAACGTCCCTTTAAATATCCCTTGCGAATATCAAGATCGTTACGAGGTTTGAAGTCGCTGAGAGGATACATCACAGTGCTTTGGTCTTCATGACGTTTTTCTGCAAACCAGATTTCATCCGTCCTAAAGATTTCGCATGAGAGCAGGTTTGATTCATGAGAAGAGCACACAAGTTGCCCCATTGAACTACCATTCATCAACTTACTCATCATATCCCACATCGTATTAGGATGAATGCTCCGGTTTATCTCGTCAACAAAGAATGTGCAATCGGCAGTATCGAGTTCCTTTATCATTGGAATGAAATCCATCAGTCTTTGTGTACCATCAGACTCCTCCTTTAACTCAAAAGTGTAGTTCTTGCCATCGGCTACATGGTTGGTAATGATGCGCCTGACATAATATTGCCCACTCTCCTTGGCCAATGAAGCAGTAAAGTGAGTAGTATCCAGGATTCCGGCTTTATCCTCATCTATTTTCTTCTTCATTTCTTCCAGCTGCCTTGCTTCTACCAACGGAGCCTCTGAAAGGAACTCGCTGATAGTTTCCTTTTTAAACTCAATGCCATCTACCCCAACATCAAGACCACGCAGAATATCTTCTGCAAACATCTTGAAACGCTCATTTGAGTACATATCATCAAAAATGGAAGATGACCTGAGTTCTGGGAATATTATTATCAGATGCTTATCAAACCAATTATACACATCTTCTAACTCTGGTAATTTAATAATCTCCCTGTGAGCTATCAACAGTTCATTGTCCTTAAGGATATTCTCCTCTAGTAACTTTACTAGTAATTGATCTTATCCTTTTGGTCAAAATCCTTCCCAAAGCTCAATTCTGCCTGTTTCTTCTCATTGGAATAAACACGCTCAAAAATCTTCTTTTCTTTCTCAGTACTAATGTCAAAAAGCCATTCCTCTGTGCATAGACCTTCAGTAAAGCTCATACCATAGGAATAGGCTCTTCCACCGATGCTAAACTCCACGCTCTGTTGTACAGGTTTACTCGATTCCGTCATACGATTGCGAATATACATCAGCTTGGATGGAATCTTTCCAGACAGAACACAATGCTTGAACTGGTCAACAGCCTTAAACATATTGGATTTTCCAGCGCCATTAGCGCCGTAGATAATAGCCCCTTTAAGCACTTCAATCCTATTGTTCACAGCGAGAAGATGGTCGCTGTGAGACTTCAATGACTTTGCAGGCAACAGATTGAAATCTGTTTCCTCCTTAAAAGAAAGGACATTCTCAAATACAAATCTTAACAGCATAAATCAAGAAATTAATGTAACTCTTATTTTTGCTACAAATTTAACGAGAATTTCTCGAAATAGCAAATTTTTAATACTGTTTTATTTATTATTTAACTAAAATACGAGATTTTCGCAGAGTCAACCAGCAAGTGCAAGTTGTCTGCAAAGTTACGAATAATGTTTGAA